>JANOZG010000880.1:0-3281 GCA_031429275.1 Planctomycetota bacterium | reverse complement strand
CCCTCGGCGGGCCAAAGTGACTCTGCTTTCGAAGCAACATCGGTGACTCCGATCTCGTAAACGAATCCAGCCTTGATTGGCTTCGCAACAATCGTGACTGTCTTGCCATCAGTGGACAGTGCAATGCTTTCAGGAACGACGGTGTACCTGTCTGAGTCAGGCGTCGCATAACTGCCGCTCCACTGACGTGTGTAGCCCTGAATGGACCAGGTTTCCGGGGCAGTCAGCAGCGAGGCATTCTGAAATGGCTTGAAGAATACCACGTCGAAACCAGTTGCCGTCGCGCGAATTTCGCGAATTCCGTTGGGCGTCGTTTGATCCGGAACAAGCCGTTCGATTGATCCTGTGTTCGAGCCACCTTGCCAGCCGCTGTCCCAGATACTGCCTATGTAAAGCGCGCCGTCTGGGCCGACGGCCGATGCTACCGGGCCGACAAAGTTACCGCCACCGCCGGGCAGATTCGGTTGACTGAAGCGGTAACACGCTCCCTGTTGAACGCCGTCAACATCCTGAGTCGTGAAGCGAATCAGGCATCTGGTATCGTATTCGCAACCGATGCCATGTCCGGCCAAATCCTGGTTTGCAAAGTTGTCTGGTAGAAAAAGAATACTGTTGACGCTGCGAGTCCACGGATGTGGCACCATGACGGCGGGGGTTTCCGGCGGCACGTCGGTGGCTTCTTCATGTCTCGACGGCACGCCGTAGTGCTTGCCAACAGACACATGATTAATTTCGTTGAAAGTGTTTTGAACTCCCTGATTGTCAGTGGCAAACAGATTTTGATTGCGATCGAAGGCGAGTCCCATTGGAAATCGAAACGCGGTGGCGACGGGAGCAATTGTGCCGTTGGAATCGATCTTCAGAATCGTGCCTCGCCAGCGATCATTATCAGCGGGTCGCTTGTTTTGAGAATAGTCGCTGCCGAGCCCGACGAACAGATTTCCGCTGTGATCGCGAACAAGAGCAGTCGTCCAGTCGTGATAGTCGTCACTAAAGCCCCAGCCAGATGCAAGCACATCGAATTGATCAGCCCGGCCATCGCCGTCGCTATCTCGCAATCGCAGCACTTCCGGTTTGTGAGCGACAAGAATTGAATCGCCATCAGTCTGTATTCCATAGGGGGCCGAAAGTCCGTCGGCGAACAATTTGGCGGAATCCGGGATGCCGTCTTTGTCCGAGTCGCTGACAATCCAGACATCGCCTTTGAGTGACGTCATCACCATGCGGCCATCGAGCAGCCATCCCATTCCCGTGGGCATAATGGCCATATTGATCGGCAACCGCTGACCGTGAAAACCGGGAACGGAAGTCAGAGAGTCAGCCACACTGCTGGATTGAGCGACGGCTGGAGGTGATAACACTGTGGGCCGCGCGTGACACACATATTGCCATGTTGCTGATTGCCCTGTGGAGAGTTGCAGTGAATTCTTCTGCGTTGGTTCTGAGTCAGGTGAATTAAGAGTCACAGTCCATGGAATTTCACCCTGGGATTTTTGCATCGACTGTGGACTTAGCTGCAAAGCAAAGAACTGTGGGCAGTCTTCCACCACAACATTCCACGTCCAACCGCACTGATCGTTGTTGCTGGGCATCGGCTGAAAGTTGAACTTCAGAGTGACTTGAATCAAAGACCGTTCGGGATTGCTCCACGCTGTTACAGTCGAATGAGCTGGTAGTTTGAGATCAGTGGAACCATCAATGCGTTGTGGATCAAAATGAAATCGTGCCCGTAAAGTCACAGCGTCGCCATCAATTTTGTACGACAGCAGTTCGCCCTGCCGACGCTGATCAATCACAGGGCTGATTGCCGCAGCGTCGGGCTCAGAGACTTTGACCAGCTTTGCAAACGGCAGAACTTCTTTTGTCTGCAATAAGGTGACACCTGCCATATCCCAGAACCAACTTTTTCCCTCCGTGCGCTGGCGAGCGAATTCGCCGATGGTCCATTGCCGCAGCTGCATCGAATCCAGATCCAACAGGAAATTGTGTCCATTGTCGAAACCAACCGCGAAGGCTCGCGCAACATTGCTGATGGATTTTTCGTCACGAACTGTGAACACGTCACGAATGACACGCGGGCGATCACCTGGCGACAGCGTCACAAATTGTTCGAATCGGCTGACGACGGTTGGTGGAGAAAACTTCGGGTCGGCAATCGCTTTCCATAACACCGAAATCTGCTGGGACAGCGAATCTTCAAGGACTCCTGCCACAGGTTTGCGAATCGCCGGCATTTCGATGCCCGGGACAACTCGAATGGGATTCTGCATCCACCGCATAAAGTAACGCGATCGAACTCGCTGCCCCATCGTCATAATGTCAGAGCCGCGAGTTCCCATGGCGACGTTGCGCGGTTCATATGTTCCGGCCTTGTGACAGGCGATGCAGTTAAAGCCGCCAGCGCCGACAAGCTGATTCCCAAGCAGCAGTTCATCGGGCGTTGCCAGCGCAGGATGTTGAGGATCAAGATGAGTGAAGAGTTCCGGGCGTGCAACATCTGCAGATTCTGGAATTCGATCAGAACCCACAAAGTATCGTACAAGATTCTTTCGATCATCCTGAGACATTTCAAATCGCGGCATGCGAACAAGAAGCCACGGAAGTCGACGTTCCTTTTGTTCTCCGGCGACCGCATGATGGAGATATTCATCCTGCAGCCTATCACCGACAGCCGTCAGTGGCGGCGGAATTAATGCCTGGCTTTGACCACGAAGATCGCCGCGTTTGGATTCGATGGCTGCTGTCAGTCGCGAAATGCCAGATTGCTGATCACGATCGTGGCAAGCAAGACATCCATGGCGGCGAAGTAACAATTCTCCTTGAACCGACCCACGAGCAGTCGGAAGATTGGTGTTCAGCGTCGATAACCAGGCTTTGATCTGCGATTGCTGCACGTGGTTGATGCGGAAGCGAGGAGATTTCTTTTCGGTGCCGTTTTCAACATGCGAATCCGAATCAATGCAATTATGTCCGTTTGGTTTCGTGGACGTGGCAAAAGGACGCATTTGACTGGCTTTGGTCGATTCCATCCCGGAAATCTTATGGCAGGCCGAGCAGTTTGCTTTGATGACCAATTCTCGACCGCGTGCGCTGGCTGCGGAATCTGCGGCGATGGCGGCGTCCGAGGCTGTCGTTTCAGGCGTTGCTGAAGAGGATGAAGAATCATTCACCTCCGTTTGGCAAAGTGCAGCCACGATCTGTCTTTGTTCGTCGTCCGTGAGTGCAAATACTGGCATGCGATGTTCAGAATTGAGCGACTGAGGGGACTTGAGCCATGTCTG
>JANOZG010000879.1:0-13516 GCA_031429275.1 Planctomycetota bacterium | reverse complement strand
GCACGAATCACAAGAACGGCGTTTCCATTGATCGCGCCTGAGAGAACGGTTGCACCGGGCGCTTTCGGCATCAGATAGGGTTCGCCAGACAGATATGATTCGTCCATCGATCCGTGACCTTCGATGACAGTTCCGTCCACCGGACAAATCTCATGAGGAAATATCACCAGCGTGTCATGGACCGCTACTTCGCTGAGTCCAATGTCGGTAATTCTTTCATCGGCCAATCGACGGTGGGCAGTCTGAGGCAGACGTTTGGCCAAAGCATCCAGCACCGATGACGCGCTGCGAACCGCGTATGATTCCAGCGCCTGCCCACCAGACAGCATCAGTACCACAAAGACACCCGCCAAATATTCGCCCTGCCACAGCGCCGTGATCATCGAGAGTCCAGCTAGCAGGTCGGAGCCGAACTCTCTGGCGAACGCCTGTTTCAGCAGATCCCAGACCAACGGCACACCACCAATGATGAGTCCCAGAATCAGCGGCCAATTTGCCGGAGGCTGACCGGCAATAACCGGCGACGTCAATGTCCAACGCATCGCCAGATGCGTGACAATACAGATGAACGCGAAGACAGCGATGATCAAAGTCTTACGTTGTTGCGGGTCTGGCTGGGTGAGTTTCGGTTGGTCGGTCATTCCCGCATTCTAGCCAATCGCCGCGTTCCGGCGAGCGGCGTCAGGGAAACCGGAGAAATTCGACTCGTCACGCAAAACTAATCTTCAGTCCCATCTCCTTCATTTGCAACAGGGCTTCGGCATTTCCTCGAGCGTCATCGACAGGATTATGCGTGTGTTTCGTTTTTCGGAGATGTTTGAAATTGACGAATGTGTCTTTCTGCATTCCCTTGTACAGCGACCCGAGATTTGTGGAACTGAAGCCAAATGGATTGCTGCCAAGAAAATGATGAAAGTACCAGTTGATAAATTGCCAGTCGAAGCCGTTGTTATCAGAAACAAACATCATGCGCCCGCTGCAGTTGGAAGTCAGCCACTGATAAAACGTCTGCATCACGGTTTTCGGGTCATCAAAGTCCAGACATTGCTCCCGTGAGAATCCGCTGACGGCCAGCGCTTCTGGAATAAAGGCGTCGGCTATCGGCCGCAATTTGCCGTAAAAGGATCGATCCAATTCCGGCTCAACAATCACCGCGCCGAAGCAGATCATGGAATAGTCGCCAGGAATCGGCCCGTCAGATTCGATGTCAACCATGACGTATGGCATTTGTATCTCTCTGCGAAAAATTGGAACGGCGCCGTGAACAGGAGCCTGATTCTGTTACACGAAGACGAATCGTGAGACACTGAGCGATCAATCACGCAAGAAACGAAAAAGCTGATTTCTGCGTCGGACGGGACTCCGATCCTCTTCTGATCTAAACTCACTGGAGGGACATGGAGATTCGTCTTGCTTGCAGCCCATTCGGGATCGTCAATCATGAAAACCAATCTCGTCCTGATGTTAACAATGTTGTCCCAGATCTCCATCATCGGGCTGGCGAATGCCGAAGACCCGCCGAAGCCTGCCAAACCGCTGTTCCGCGACTTCATGGGCATCAACGGACACACGGTGAACTTTCGTCCCGAATTGTACGGTGAGGTTTGCAAACTGGTTCGCGACTATCACCCGATGGAATGGGATACCGGGCCTGACACGAATTATAAGCTCGACTTTCCTTTCGCTCGAAATCGTGTGAGCTGGGAACAAGTCTACGGTTCATGGAAGACGTCCGGCTTCCGAACCGATGCCTGCCTGATGTTTGAAACACACACGCCAGAGGCATGGAATGATCTGGCGGTCGATACTCATCGCTACGGAAAGATCTTCGCTGAAAACTTCGGGCCGACTTCGAAACTGGCGTTGGTCGAATCCATCGAGATCGGAAACGAACCTGGAAAGTACAGCGACAAGGACTACCGCGTCGTCTTTGAAAACATGGCGAAAGGCGCGAGGGAGGGTGATCCGAAACTGAAGATATCAACATGTAACGTCAATGTCGGCAAGAGCGGCGACTATCACAAATCTGTCGATTGTGTTCAGGGACTGGAATCACTGTACGATGTTCTGAATGTCCATTCCTACGCGATGCTGGAGGAGTGGCCGACATGGAAGCGTTCATATCCGGAAGACGTGACGTTGCCAAAATTCATGCGAGATATTGATGAACTCATCACATGGCGTGATCGGCATGCCGTCGGCAAAAAAATCTGGGTCACAGAATTCGGCTGGGATTCATCCACGAAGCCACCAGCAGCAACGGGCGACTTTGCAAAATGGCAAGGCAACACCGACGTCGAACAGGCTCAATGGCTGGTGCGAACCTTCCTGCTGCTGGCGACCAGGGACATCGACCGCGCGTATCTGTACTTCTTCAATGACGACGATTCACCACAGCTGCATGGAGCGTCAGGGATCACGCGAAACTATGTCCCGAAACCTTCGTTCTATGCACTTGCTCATCTCTACAGGACATTGGGCGACTTCCGTTTTTCACGGATCATCGATGTCAGGAATGATGCAGCGTTGGTGTATGAGTTCGCTCACGAATCCGAGTCAGACAAGCGTGTCCTGGTGGCGTGGTGCCCCAACGGCAGCAATAGGAAAACCACAGTGAAAATTCCCGCAGGCGACATCCGTGTGGAATTTGCAGAAAGAATGCCGCTGGAAGCCGCAGTCATACCTCCCGTTGAAATGACGACCAATACAGGGATGCTGCATGTCGAAATCGGAGAATCGCCAATCTATATCGGGCTCAATCGCCAATAGCGAATAGATGCTGAGCTTTCGGAAAGTCCTGTCGCTTTGAATCGATGTTGAATCTGGCCCGCGCGGCAGCCTCGCGCATTTTTCAAAACTTCGCAGAATTCCTGTCACAGCCACAATCTCGTGCGTTTTTAACTGGTGAAGGCCCCCGGCGGCATCGTGTTGCCGGAGGAACCCCGACCCTGCCGACTGCCCCAAAATGCTTGCGGTTTGCTCAGCGCCACGCGACCGCTCACAGGAGTTTCCGATGAATCTGACCAGTCTGTTCAATGCGGTTTTTTTTTCCCGATCAACGAACTTGCGGCGATTGTTGCATGCAGGCAGACCAGAACGCTGTCACAGTCGATCAACTCGCGTTCAGCCGATCGAATGCCAGCAACTGGAAACACGAATCCTGCCTGCGACCATGGTTAACCCCTCAACGCTAACCTATCAGGACGTCGATGGCGATGACGTTTCGGTGACGTTTTCGAATCCAATCCTCAGTGCTGCCAACGTCAACTCGGTGTTCCTGTTTAATACGGGAAATGTCAACGGTAACAACACGGCGCCGCAGCAATTGCGGCAGATCAAGCTGTCAGGTCTTGCCGCAGCCGCAGGGACAACAATTACGACGGTGGCGACTCGCAATCCGGTGAAAGGCGGCGATGGGTTTGCTGCCCTGGGTCAGATCAACGCAACCGGTCGAGACTTGGGTGCCGTGACGATTGACGGCGATCTGGGGCGGATTCTTGCGGGAGATGATGACACCGCCACGTCGGGAATTGCGGACATGACTGTCTATTCCATGGGCCGATATGGCACAGTGACAGGTGCCGCCAATCTCAACAGCACGATCAAGGGAACGCTGGGCTCACTGATTGTTCGAGCCGACATCAAAGGCGCGTTTGTCAACATTGTCGGAGGCGCAGATGGCAGATTGGACACACTGGCCGTTGGCGGATCCATGATTGGAAACAGTACCGCCAATTCGGGTCGCGTCCAATCGGAAGGCAACATGGGCAAGGTGACTGTGGCTGGCGACGTGATCGGAGGCGGTGGCACTCACAGCGGATCCATCACAACGTTCAGCGACATCGTGAGCGTGACCATCGGCGGATCGCTCATCGGCGGCAGCAGCACCTACGCCGGGACAATCCTCTCAGACTATCTCGGAGAGGGACCAAAGCCAAACGAAACTGGGGGGCATATCGGACCGGTGAGTATTGGACGAGACGTTTTGGGCGGATCCGACACCGCAGCCGGGTCGATCATTTCCGAGTCCGGCCGATTGGGGAATATCACAATTGGTGGTTCACTGCTGGCGGGATCCGGAAACCGCAGCTCACACATTCATTCCAATCTGGAAATGGGGGCGATTTCAATTGGCGGCAGCGTTGTCGGGGGAATCGGCAATCAGAGCGGACAGATTGAGACGATGTCTGTTATGGGCAATGTTCAGATCGGCGGTTCTTTGAACGGCGGCGCTGGAGAAGACAGCGGCCAAGTCACTGCAAGGTTTACAATCGGCAGTATTACAGTTGGCAAAAATGTCGTCGGCGGTGACGGCCTTTACAGCGGCGGGGCGACCTCAGGTCAAACGATGGGCAATGTCACCATTGGTGGTTCGATCCGTGGCGGTAAGAGTACATTGACGGGCTACGTTTATGCCGCGCATTCGATGGGAATCGTCAATATCACGGGTAACGTCGTCGGAGGAGCGGGACTTCGCAGTGGAATTCTGGATGGACGAAGTATGCCAAGTGTGTTCGTCGGCGGTTCGATCCGTGGAGGCAAGGGCGAAGGAAGCGGAGTTATCGTAGGCCGTTCCTTTCTCGTGCCGGTCATCCGGGTCAATGGCGACGTGGTTGGAGACGCAGGAATTGGCAGTGGAGCGATCCGAGTGGACTCAGTCGGGACCGTCACGGTGGGAGGTTCTGTTATCGGCGGAACAAATTCCGACACTGGCGGCATCTTTGCCCATGGGCCAATATCCACAGTGAACATCGCTGGCAACATCCGGGGCGGCAGCTCCAATGGAACGCAGGACCTCGTTCGAACTGGTATCGTCTCAAGTCGTTTGGCAAAAATTGGCATCATGACGCTCGGCGGATCATTGATCGCAGGCACTGACGCAACCACGGGACTGTTCTCAGACAACGGAACAATCCAGGCGGGAAAAAACATCGGGCGTCTGACGATTAAAGGCAGCATTGTGGGCAATGCGACATATTCAGCTGTAATCTCCGCCTATGGACAGGCGATGGCACCCGCAGGCTCGGATGTCGCCATCGGTTCGATCAACGTCACGGGTCGTGTGGAACACGCTTTGATTCACGCGGGCATTGATGCGTTCGGACAAACCAATGCCGACGCACAAATCGGCACGGTGACAGTCGGCGGCGACTGGATTGCGAGCAGTCTTGTCGCGGGAGCTCAGGCAGGACCCGATGGTCAGTTCGGAACTCAGGATGACGTAAAATTCGCTGGTCCGATGACGAAGGATGTCGCTGGTGTCTTTTCCAGAATCAACAGTGTCACAATCGGTGGTCAGGTGGTTGGCACGGAGTTCACCGGTGATCACTTCGGAATCGTGGCCGAATCGGTCGGCAGCCTCTCGATCGGAGCCAACCTGATCCCGTTGCTCGCTGGCAAGCACAACGATGATATCCTGCTTGCTCCCCTGATCGACGGCTTCTTCGGAGATCTTCGTCTCCGGGAAATCTAAGCCGTGGTCAACTATTCTCTATGCCTTAGTGAGACTATGATGCATTACCCGGAGATTGGTTCCATCTCCGTTTTCAAATCCCGGCAAATAGACACATGAACTCATCGCCGCATCCTGACGACGACCAGGCGGTCAACGATGAGGAGTTTCCTCCTTTCGTTGAGCCCGTCAGGCTGAGCTTTGACAGACGATCGGGCGTTGGTTCTGCTTCAGTCGAAGACTCCGCGCACGAGCATCGCCAGGGCTCACAAAGCCAGAAGCAAAACCACGTCGTATTTTCGCGATCACCGATTCTGGAGCGACTTGGCCCATGGCGGCTGGTTCGAGAAATCGGTCACGGTGGAATGGGGATCGTTTACGAAGCCGTTCACGAAGCGACAAATGAGCGTGCGGCTCTCAAGTTCCTGTTGTCCGCATTGGGGATGGAGCAGCAGCGTCTCGATCGTTTTCGTCAGGAAGCCCGCATCATCGAGCGATTGTCGCATCCGAACATCGTGCAACTCCATTCGGTCGAGATGATTGATGGTCATCATTTTCTGGTGATGCAATTAATCGATGGCATCGGACTGGATCGGATCGTCGGCAGCATCAGCACTCACAATTCATCGACGATTGCGACGACAAGCGTCTCCGGTTCGCAGTCTGCAAGTAACCCGCAGTCACGCATGCATTCGCAGGCGACCGAGAATCCGCAGAATACGGTGAATCAACAGGCCACATGGCTAGACGAGAAACTGTTTGCCCCCGACAGCAATCGATTTCGGTACATTGCGACTCTGGTGCAACAAGCCGCACAGGCCTTGAGTTACGCTCATGCTCAGCGCGTCGTCCATCGTGATATTAAGCCGTCAAATCTGCTGGTGGACAATCATGACGTGCTGTGGATCACAGATTTCGGACTCGCTCACATCGAGGGTGAAAACGGTCTGACGGCGACCGGTGATTTGCTTGGTACTTTGCGATACATGAGTCCTGAACAGGCAATGGCCAGTCGCGTCCCGGTCGATCATCATACGGACGTGTATTCGCTGGGAGTGACGATGTACGAACTGCTGTGCGGCAAGCCGGCATTCGATGCAGTGAACAAAAAAGAACTTCTTCGCCAGGTACTGTTTGACGATCCGACGCCACTCTCCTCAAACGATGAGACAATACCAGTAGCGTTACAAATCATTTGCGAAAAGGCAATGCAAAAGGATGCCCGCCACAGGTACTCAACGGCGGGCGAAATGGCGGACGACCTGTTTCGATATCTGTCTGACAGCCCAATTCGTGCGAGACGTCCGCAAGCGTGGGAACTCGGAATACGATGGTGCAAACGGAATACTGCACTGGCCGCATCAATCACGCTGTTGACCATGTTGCTGATCGTAATCACCGTCGGACGATTCATCTACAACGAGATGAGCGAACGGCATGAGCGCACCTTAAACCTGCTCGAACGTACCGAAGCGGCCGAGCGTGAATCGAGTGCTTTTGCGAATCTGCGATCCGTAGCTCGATATCGTCAAACCGGTCTGGCCGGGCTCAGTGATCACATGAACCTGCTTGAGTTGAATACGGCGACTTTAGGTGATGAGGCACAGAATGAACTCCGCAACGAATGGTTGTCCTGCATGGCTCGCGCGGACTGGCGATTTGCAAAAACAATCCAATGCTCCGCGCCCGGCGCCGCTGTCAGTCATTCCGGGGATTTGGTCGCTGAAATCACAGACGCGTCATCACCAGCCGGGTCGCAACGAATCCGGATTCGTTCGCTATCCGGCAATGGTGCCGCAATCACGTCGGAACCGGTAGGCATTGACGTCAAAGGGATCTCGTTCAGCGCCAATGACAGGTATCTCGTCCTTACAGATTACCTTGAATATTGGCAGATTCTTCGTTGTGACGACGGCAGTCAGGTCTTCGATCTTCCACAAGCCGCGCGTGGATGTGATGTCAACGATCGAACAGATCGCGTTGCCTTCTGGCACTACTCATCCGCAATCACGATCTCGGCATTAAAGAAGGAAGACACGGCCCAGATGCCGAATTTCGACGCTCCGTCTTCACCAGAACTGGTACGATTCAGTCCTGATGGCACCAGGCTGGCCGTGTTGGGGACTCTCGCGGCGCCAAGGCTGACAATCATCGATGGGCACGACGGGCACGTGCTGCATGACCAATCCGCTGGCCGAGCGTTGACGTTTGCCTGGAGCCCGGACGGCAATCTGCTGGCTGTTCCGGTTCAAACTGACCGTATCACTATTTACGAGGCTGGAACACCCCGTGTTGTTTCTGTTCTGGCCGGACGCGACGGCACCATTGCGTCGATTGTCTGGCATCCATCCGGCAACTATCTGATTACATCCGCATGGAGTGGCGAACTGCTGTTGCGTCACGTGTTCACTGGCCGCATTCTGGTTCGAAGTCACGAGCGGCTGGATGTCGCATCGTTTTCCACGGATGGTCAGCAAATCGGCTGGCAGCGAGATTCGAATTCACTACGCCCGGCTGCTTGGAGTCCTGGCTGCGTTATTGACCTGCCGTGGGATTCTCGCAAGAACAGCGAGATCCCCTCCGGCATCAGCGTCCATCCGGGCAGGCGAATTGCAGCGATTTGCTCGCTGCGCACATTTCAGTTGTTCGACCTTGCAACTTCGCTGTTACTCCACCGCTTTTCTATGGAGGGAATTCTGGCGGTTGAATTCACTCCTTCCGGCAACGAACTAGTCATCCTGAGCCGAACGGGAATTGGCAGGATACAAATTCAAGAAGAACGGCGAGACAAAGCGAGCGAAACAGATGTTGCAGATCTGCTGACACTGGGCCCACTTCGCACGATATCGGCATCAGCCGTGCTGAGCGGTGTGATCTCCAGTGATGCTCAAACGGCGGTCGTCCGTACGGTGGAAGCTCCGGACCAATTGACTGTACTGAAACTTTCGGATGGAAGCGTACTAAGCAGAGGAGGCGAATCGCTGTCAGGCATGGATGTGTCTCGTGCCGGAAAGTATATGGTTCGACGAGGATGGCGAGATCCGCGACTGGAGGTTTGTGATGTTGAGAAGGGAAATCGAATTGCTCTGTTGGATGTTGGTGAAGGATCTATTCCGTCTGCGTCCATAGATTCACGTTTTTTTGTGACATCGTCACTGCAGCACCTTCAGTTTTGGGACCCAGAAACATGGACAGCCCTCGATAAATTGCAACTCGACGCTCCGGTTGTGGGTGCAAGCCCTGCGTTTCATCCCTCGGAATCCCTGTTAGCCGTGCGGCTACTGCCAAGTCGACTTGGGTTCGTTGATGTGACGAATCTTCGTGTGGTCGCGCGTGTCGATGAACTTCAGGAACTCTCGGCTCATGCGGCCGCGTTCTCGCCAGATGGCGAGTTCTTTATCGAGCTCAGTGGATCACCAGCAGGGGCGCGAGTCTGGCATATTGGCACGATGCGACGAACTTTGGCAAAGCATGGGCTTGACTGGAGTCACCCGGATTCTGCCACACCGGACTCCGAACAATCAAAACATAAAAAGGCAGGAGAATCACTGATCCTCCCTGCCACCCCGTATATTGTATCAATCAACGTTTCAGCAAAACCAGAACGACTTCCAACGGCTGGAATCAATGAGGCTCGAAGTCTTTATCAGGCTAATCCAGACAGTGCACGTACACAGAACATGCTGGCCTGGCGACTCCTCGTCGCGCCGCAGGAATTCAGGAGCGATGTTGAAGCGCTGGAACTCGCCCGCCGCTCTAACATTACCGACCCAAACTACGCTGCGTACCGCAACACACTCGGCCTTGCATGTTTTCGCAATCAGCTCTTTGATGAAGCGGAGGCAATCCTGCGACAAAACCTGAACACATCGAGTCCTGAAGACCTGACGCTCGATCTGATCATATTGTCCATGATTGCCCGGCATCAGAATCAGCCATCGACGAGCGAATCATTCCGGATCTGGGCTGAACAAAACTTCGCCGCAAATCCTCCCGCCACCGACGAAGCCCTCGCGGATACCCAGATCCTGTTCGCAGAGGACCGGGACATGGTGCAGAATAGGTCACCAATTCCGAAGTAAATCTTCTACGATACCTGTTCCTTCAATAACGCATGGCAGTATGGCAGCAGTTTCAATTCAGCCAGTTCACGCTGCAACTCCTCTCGAGTCGGCACGGCAAGAGTTTCGGCAATGATGTTCAGCAGCAGTTCTCCGAATCTTCGACGTGCCCGCTGCAGAATCTTTCGAAACGCTTCATCGCTGGTTTCCAATTGAATTCGCTCTGAATAAAGTCTCGCCAAGTCTCCGCTTGAAAGATCAGTTTCGACAGCTTTCAGCTTGAGGGCGAGGAAGTACTTCTGGCCGGTCGTTTCCTGATGAACTTCAATCGCGGTCCATGTCTGCGCCAGGATCTCATCCCGCCAGTTTTCATTGAATGATTCTATGGCCAGGGAGTCATGTTGCACTGGCTCTTCATGCAACGGCTCATTGACTGCGCGAACTCGCTGACGACGTTGATAGTCTCGCAGCTGATTTGCGAGAGTCACTCGGAGGAAATCACGGAACCGCCCGCGGTCGGGATGCACGTTATTGAAATCAC
Source organism: Planctomycetota bacterium (assembly GCA_031429275.1). Classification (GTDB taxonomy): domain Bacteria; phylum Planctomycetota; class Planctomycetia; order Planctomycetales; family Planctomycetaceae; genus SXXK01. Next base: position 3,462 of record JANOZG010000879.1, on the reverse strand, counting down.
CACGAAGAAATCGCACTGCAAAGTCCTGCGCCAGATCTTCGGCAACATCCGAGACACGCGTCGCCGTAAAGAAATAGCGATAAACAGCACCGTGGTAGCGAGAAAAAAAACTGGCGACTTCCTCCGTTGGAAGCTGTGCTCCATCCTTCGCTTTCAGGACGATCGACCACGCCGTCGAAATCTGCGCGAGCGGCTTTGGCGTTTCTGATTGTCGGTCTGCCGGTGCCACAGGATCTCTCGCCGTAAACTTCCAAACTCAACTCGCCAACTTTGAAAAGTGGCAGAAACCATGTGTGTGGTACAGTGAAAAGGCATCCAACGCAAGCACATTCAGGTTCGTGTGCATGGCAGACCAGAATTGCATTTTCCAATGAGTAACAATTGCAGCCAGTTTCACTGGATGCGGGCAAACTGCATCTGAGCGACGCTGACCATCATCTAATTTGTTCGATGATCACTTGCACGAATGACGCTTGCTATCTATTATCATCTAACGAATTAGACACAATTTAAGCCATGCGATGGATACGCTGGTGACTTGAATGACCTTTTTGATACCCAGGAGGATTTTGAATGGCGAGGCCCGAATCAGAACATCCGACCGAACTGGAACTGGAAATCCTCAAAGTTCTGTGGGAAGAATCGCCACTTCTTGTACGTGACGTACGAGCGAGGCTGAAGGAGCTGGCCAACCGGCCGCTGGCGCATAGTTCCGTTATCACGATGCTGAACATTATGCATCGCAAAGGATTCCTGAAACGGCGGAAGGAAGGCAAGTCATTCTGGTTCTCGCCTGCCCTTGAAAAGGCCAGCGTCATGGGCCGCATGACGGGCGATCTGATCTCAAGACTGTTTAACGGGTCTCCGGCGGCAATGGTGCTTAATCTGTTGGAGACCGCCGATGTCGATGCTGAAGAACTGGCCGAAATTCGCAAATTCGTCGCTCGCAAAACAAAGGAGTCACAGCAATGAGTCTGTCTGATTTCACCGACCCTGCGTTCAGCAGTCGGCTGTGCCTGACGCTGCTGCATTCGCTTTGGCAAGTCGCTTTGGTGACGCTCGTCGCCGCGTTGCTCGATCGGATGTGGAAACAACAATCGGCTGCGAGGAACTATACAGTGCATGTGACGGCGTTGACGATCGCTTTGGCCGCGTTGCCGGTGACATGGGTGCTCATCAATTCCGGCGAAGCGAATGACGCCATTGCCGTCGCTTCGCTTCAGAAGGAAGCAATTCCACGAGCCGTGATGCATGTCGGAATTCCCCAGGTCGCTCACCCCCCGGAGTTCAATTCGCATCGTCAATTGCCTTCTGTGCCAGCAACGGAAACGCCAACCACGGCTCAGGAGATTTCACCAACTATCGCCGTCGCTTCATCCTCGGGAGACTGGCACCGATTCGCCACGTGGTGTGCCGCCATGTATGTCATTGGCGTGATCACGATGTTCGGTCGCCTGGCAATCGCCATCCGAAAAGCCAATCGGCTGGCTGCATTCGCGAGACCGATCAACGACGAAGTGCTGAGGTCTGTCGTTCGAGGACTCGCCACAACGTGGTCAATGAAAGTTGTCCCTGTACTTGCGGAAGCCGAACGGATTCTTGTGCCACAAGTCGTTGGGTTTCTACGGCCCACGATTCTGCTTCCGGCGTCGGCGATGAGCGGTTTATCCGTCGACGAACTGGAACTGATTCTCACTCACGAGGTCGCTCATATTCGCCGCTACGACATGTGGGCTGCGTTGATTCAGCGGCTGGCCGAATCGTTGCTCTTCTTCAATCCCGCAGTGTGGTATCTCAACCGCCGCATCAGCGAACTGCGAGAATACTGCTGCGATGACATTGCCTGCAAGTCACAGACGATACACGATCCACCTACGCATGTTCGATACGCGCACGCATTGCTGCGAGTCGTCGAACTGGGCCAACCCAATGCCGCAGCGAATCCGCAACTTGCCGCGCTGGCTGCGAGTGGTCGGTCGCCGTCGGAGTTGCGACGTCGAGTGACTCGACTCTTTGGCGAACCAATGCGCGAGCCGTTGCGATTGTCACGTGGTGGATTCTTGATTTGCCTGACCGTGGCAGGACTTTTGCTTGTTGGTCCGGTTTTTCTTCCGACAGGAAACCGTGAAAACTCCGTTACGGCTGCGAATCCAGAGCCCGACGAATCAAGAAGACCGGATTCCGATGCGACCTCAACACCGGCCAAAAAGGGGGACGACTCAACCCGCGAGTTTCAACTCAATGTGGGCGGGCCCAGCGGGTCACCGGTAGCGAATGCACTTGTTTCGATCCGCAGCAACAAGCCCATCGAATCAGAACAGATCCGACGAGGTACATTTGACAGGAAGCACACCTACGGCGCTTATGTAAGAACGAATGAGCTGGGACAGCTTGCCGTTGCATGGGCGAGATCGTCGGGTTATGTAGTCTTTGCAATTGAACAACCGGGCTATGGACCGTATTGGGCGCAATGGGACTCGGACGACCTGCCCGAGGAACACACTGCAGAATTGGATGCAGCGTGGTCGGTAGGCGGTATCGTTGTTGACGAAGCGGGCAATCCAATCGCGGATGCCGAAGTCAGCCCGAGCGTTGATTTCAAAAAGCGTCCGGGCGACTCATCACACCTGGGTGTTGGCAATTCCGTCAAAACAGACGCCGATGGCAAATGGCGTTACGACATGGTCCCGGTTTCCAGCGAGAAAGACTATGTCTTTGTCTCCATCGATCACCCCAGTCATCAGCCACAGCGATTACCGTTGCCTCGAAGTGAATACGAAATCAAATCGGGTGCATTGCCGAGCCGCACAATTGTGCTCAAATCCGGCGTAACGATCACCGGCAAAGTCATCGACGATTCCGGTAATCCAATCGAAGGTGCAACAGTTCGAACGAAATTTGTCAACGAAGTTCGCGAAGCAAAAACGGACGCCGCTGGTATGTATTCAATCAATGGCTGTGAGCCGATTTTGACCCGCATTGTCGCCTTCGCGAAGGGCCGCGCGATGGAGTTGCAGGGCGTGCTTGTTGATCCGGAAATGAAACCCGTCGATTTTAGGTTGAATCCAGGCGGGCACGTTCGCGTTCGAGTTGTCGACGAGAATGGCAAAGGGCTGGCGAAGTCACGCATCTTCTTCCAGCGCTGGCGCGGTCACCTAAATCAGTTCGAATTCCGACACGTCAACGAGTACACCGACGAAGACGGCATCTGGGAATGGGACGAAGCACCGCTTGATGAGTTTCAGGCGGACATTTGTCATCCGCAGGGAATGCAGCTTTCTTCGCGACCGATCACGGCGCGAGCAGAGGAGTACGTATTTAGTCCACCGCAAATGCTGGTCGTGTCTGGATCGGTGATCGACGCAAAGACAAAAATGCCGATCCCGAGTTTTCGGGTCATCTCCGGACTGCGCGATGCACCGGGGCTGCATGCAGGGGAATATTGGAATCGGGGAGAAGCGG
>JANOZG010000878.1:0-11234 GCA_031429275.1 Planctomycetota bacterium | reverse complement strand
TGGTTCGACAGATACGTGAAAAATGAACTGCTGGAAGGTCAATGAACGACATTCCTGCATCATTCTGAGCGGCATGTCGACTTGTTTGATTTTAGATAACGGAATGAGCAATATTGACGTCGTTCTCCAATGGGTTGGATTCCACTACTTGACATTTTGGATGAACGCCAAATCTGTAAGTGATTCGGCGCCAGGTCAACTTTTTGATGAAGAAGCAGTGGATCGTAGAGACCAGGTTGAGTTGGTTCGTGATGAGGAGTGTTAGCCCCACAACCAGAATCTGCGCCAACGTCATTCGTGGAAACTGTTCACCGCGATTGATCGTCGTTCGTCGGACGAAGTAATGCCCAATCGGAATCGCCGAAACTGTCGTTGAAAGTAGCACAAGATAGCCAGCGGTAATTGGATTCGAAGATACTGATCCCGGGCCTGCAACAACAAGCTGCGTCAGAATCAGAAGTACAGTCAGCAGGAGAGTTGCATTCAAAGCCAGCATGTGTATCGCCAGCCATTTCCAATTGGAATGATCGATGCGAACGGTGAACAACTGGCGAGTTGAGAAGCGATAATAATCCTTGAGGGAAGTTGATTCGCGGTTCAGCAGGATACAAGTCCCAAGCATCCTTGTTTTCCGACCGGTTGCATGGACAAAGCTGGCGACCGCGGAATCTTCAATGAACGAATTCGCCAGTTTGTTTCTTAAACGTGAGTCTTTCATATCTGATGCCCTCGCGGCCATGCAGCCTCCCCACATAATTCCGAACATATTCATTGTCGGGACAGCAAATGCGTTCCATGACATTCTGGTCAGTCCCGACAAACTTGCGTTCGTTGGAAAATACCATCGATTTCCGGAGACAGCTCCTACCGTCGGATCATTCAGGCCATTGACTAATTCGTGAATTGCTGACGAATGAAGCAGAGAATCACCATCAATCCACGCCACGACTTCGCAGTCCGGCGGCAAGTTCTCTGTCGCAAACAGCAGCCCGCTCACCTTCCCGCTGCAGAATTCGCGCCGCTCACGCAGAACCATGAGTTCTGCCCGTGGATCGTTTCTCTCAGCCAGAACGCCACGGACCATTGGCAGTGCAGGATCGCTTGCCGAGTCTACGACAACGCGAACCCTAAGTTGAGGATAATCACAACTGAGCAGCCGCAGAATGCAATCACGCAGAAACGGATCGGCGCCGCGCAAGCAGAGGATGGCGACAACTGGCGGGTATGTTGATCCGCCTTTGTTTGCGCCTTGAGAATCCCTTAACCGACTGACATACTTCCATAACAATAATGCCTGTAACAATGTCATCAACGCCAGCCAAAGGGTAAGTAATTGCTCAACCGATGGCATAAACGATCTTTACAGCCTGAGCGCTGCGACGAAGAGGTGTTGAAGAAGAAAGTACGGAACACATTTACATTTTAACGCGATGCCGCCCGTGCCGTCCGCGTCTGTCAATCATGTTTTTTCGTGATACTCCTGGTCTGTCAGCAATGAATTGATGGGTGGCCGGCGTAGAAGGGCGTCAGCCCAAAACCCCGGGGATTCCTTCGCTGAGCTCAGTCCAGCCCTGGCCACCCGATCCATCAAGGAACGATTTCCAAAGCACTAGCCCCGCAGGCAGATCCAGGAGTCGCCCCGTTTCGGTCAGTGATTATGGGATCTACATCTACACGATTACAGAACAAAAAGCAGTTCTTCAGGAAACACCCTCCTAATTGCTGAAACCTCTGCTGATTTTCTCACGACCGTTACTCAAAAACTGCCATCCCGAGAAACTATTCTCGCAGCGTTTTGCTGAGATCACGTAAGGCAGAACTACCACGGCAAGCGCCGTGCATCCACCGACCAGCAACGGTGGAAACACAACGCCTCTTCGAAGTGCTTTCCACTGACGATCGGGAACAGGCACCAGCAAGACTCTAACTGGACGGTTTTCGAAGGTGCTCGATGTTTCCAGGAGCTTGCCGCTCTGTTCCATTTGCGATAACCTCCTGCGGCGGCCTGACTCGAGCTCCTTCGTTTGCGAAATTGCAGTGACACCTTTCCTGCTGCGTTTCGTAGCCTGAGCGGTGAAGGAAATCGACGCTTTTCCGGCTATCCAAACTCTTAAAAGTTCCTGAACAGAGAGACTCTTTTCGAATGACGCTTCGTCTGGCTGTAGCCACAGAAGATTTTGGACAACCTCTGCGACAGGCAATTGCGCACGCGGCAAAGAACAAGGTGCAGGGACTGCGCTTGAACGCACGGACGGAACTTCGTCAGGAAGAATTCTCCGACACTGGTTTACGACAGCTGAGGCACTACGTCGCCGAACATCAACTCAAAGTTGCGGGATTGATGTATTCGTCCCGGCACGTACTTTATGACCAGCAGCACCTCGATCAACGGCTGGACGGAATCCGAAACGCAATGACGCTGGTGCAAAAACTCAGCACTGCCGAAGTGCTCGTCCGTGTTGGCCGCATCCCTGATCCGGAATCGGCTACTCCGGCCGCTTTACCCAATGCACCTAGAAATGATGATGTGGATTCGTTAAGGAACCCATTTTCATTTGCACCAGCAGCTCCAACGCTGAGTGCCGCCGGGCCTTCTGAGTCACAGAAATTTCAGATGCTGTGCGACATTGTCAATGACCTTTCAGAACACGGAAGTCGCTATGGGGCTGTTCTGCAATTGCAGCTTGCCAGCTTTGAACCATCACGAATTCAACAGCTGTTGGCCCGAATCAATGCGGGTTCCGTAGGGATTGTCTTTGATCCCGCATCCTGCACGATGACTGGAAAATCTCCGGTTCAGGTTTTTCGAGATCTATACAAGCATATCGGATACATCCGCCTGCGCGACGCTCAAAAGGACGTCGATGGCGGAGGCATCGAAGTGCCATTTGGTGATGGAAGTGTCGATTGGACTGAACTGCTGCCAACCATCGTCGACGCTAATCTAGAGCGATGGGTGTGTGTCGAACGAACCGGCGGCGAAAATCGTGCTGATGACGTGCGGGACGCCATCGGCCGCATTGCTCAGCTATTGCCAAGTCCCAGCTAGTGCTTCGTCCAGGCACTACGAGCCGTCACACTGAGTTGCTTCGCTCACGTCGATCACGCCACCATTCAACGGCAATGGGCACGATTGACAGAAAAATGATTCCCAGCATCACCAGTGAAAAATTCTTCTTCACGATCTCCATGTTACCAAAGATGTAACCTGCTGTAAGACAAAGGCTCACCCATGTGATCGCTCCGCTGATATTGAACATCCAGAACCGAGCGTAGTTCATATTTCCAGCTCCTGCGACAAACGGAGCAAACGTGCGTACGATCGGGACGAAGCGCGCCAGAAAAATTGCCTTCCCGCCGTGCTTTTCATAAAAGCGTTGAGCTTTTGACAAATGATCTTTGTTCAGTAGCAGAGATTTCTCACTGCGAAAAACTCTCGGGCCAATCGCCTTTCCGACGCGATAGTTGACAGCATCACCCAAAACCGCCGCGACCGTCAGCAGTAAAAACATGAACGGAAAACTGAGCCCCGCATCGGGCAACGCGATCAGCGCTCCGACCGCAAATAGGAGCGAATCACCCGGAAGAAATGGCGTCACAATCAATCCGGTTTCGCAGAAAACCACTGCGAACAGGACCACATACATCCAATTCCCCAGCGAAGTCGAGAGCGCTGACAAGTGCTTGTCCAGATGCAGAATAAGATCCACGACGTACTTGATAGTCTCTTGCACAAGGTACTCCGAAGCAGCACAACCAGAAGAAATATTTGTTCTGAATAGCGGAAAACGTCTCGCCAACAATGTCCAATGAACGTACTTCAAACGACGAGGCTAGCCCGACAGCTTTCGCATTCTCGTTCAACCCACAAAAAAGCAACAGTCTGATTTTGATGATCATGTGAATTGTCATGCCAAAGAGAATAGACATACTTCCCAAAGTGCATCAGGCAGCTCGCGATCTTCCCTTCTTTTTCGACTGATTCATGAGGATTTCACAGTTACTGCTGATCGCGACCATGCTTGGTCTGGCCGTCCGGATCGGTGGAGCTTGTCTGCGCCCGGCAGATCTAACGGCGGACAATGATGGCTATCTCGCACACGCGGAAATGATCGTGCTGGGCGAGGGCTTCGTGGGACCTTACACACATCTCCCAACAGCATTTCGACCGCCAGCCTACCCCATGGCAATTGCGGCGGTCCGCTGGCTTGGACTGTCGGTACCAGCCAGTGTGGGATTCATCAACATTGCCTGCAGCATCACAACTATTTGGCTTACTTTGATTCTGTGCCGCCAACTACATCTGCCAGAGCATGTTTCGCTTGTCGCAACTGCTGTCACAGTTTTTGATCCGTTGCTGGTCCGCTATTCGATTTTACCAATGACTGAAGTTCCCGCGGCCGCGATGTTGATGGCAGCCGTCGTTGCATGGAAAGCGGCTCAAAATAGAAACAATACAAATGATCCAGCCTCCGATCGCTACAATATTCTTTCGGGGCTGCTATTTGGCCTTGGCTCCCTTGTACGCCCGATCCTTCTGGTGTGCTGTGGAATCCTGGTGCTGGGCCGATTGATCGCCCAATTTGCGTCTGGGGAAGCGAATCTCAAGAGCTTAACGAGAACCATGTTGCCACTGGTCGCAGCACTGATCGCGATTTCGCCGTGGATCGTACGCAACGCGGTACACTTCAAAAAAATTATTCCGGCAACGACTCATGGCGGCTACACACTTGCGTTGGGCAACAATCCGGATTTTTATCGCGATGTGATCGAAGGTGACATGCCGTTTCCGTGGGCAGGCGCCGAACTTGACGCATGGCAACAGCGGATGATTGCTGAATCCGCCGCGCAGGGCGTTACTCCTGGCAGCGAAACTGAACAGGACGCATGGTATTATCAACAGGCCCTTGCCGAGATGAAAAAGCAACCAATGAGCTGCATCAAAGCCTGTCTGTTGCGACTAAAAAGATTTTGCGCGGTTGCTCCTGGAGTGGATGACGGTCTGCCAAAACCTGTTACGATTCTGATCGGGCTATGGTATGGAATCATCTGTTTAGGTGTTGTCGCGGCCATCGTTCAATCCGTCGCAGGCTTGTCGCAACTTCCGAGATTCGCGTTCAATCCGGATCCTGGCATACAAACAAGCCTTGCAGACTTGTGGCTGGTTGTCGCGTCGTTCATGCTTCTGCATTGTTTCTACTGGACAGACACGCGCATGCGGGCTCCTGTCATGCCGATCGTCTGTATCATTGCTGCCGTCGGTTGGCAAAAGTTGTTTCGTCAAATTCTGCGTGCCATACCTTCTTCTACCGCTTCTAAGTCACCAAAATGATTTGCATCTCCGTTACACCAGCTTCGCGAACGCTTGCCCCGGCGGATTTACTGAACGCATCCCGCAAATGCGATTTAATCGAATTGTGTCTGGATCATTTCATCAACGAACCAGATGTTAGCGAACTGATCAAGATGGTCGATAAGCCCATATTGGTTTCGTGTCGCCGTGAACAGGACGGTGGCGCATGGAAGGGAACGGAAACACAACGCATGAGCCTCCTTCGCGAAGCAATTGTCGCTGGCCCTGCTTATGTGGAACTTGACCTGGAGATGGCGCAGAACATTCCACGTTTCGGAAAAACGAAGCGGGTTATTGCCTATACCAATCTGAATCGACCGCTAACGAAGATTGATGAGATTTTCGCGGAGTGCTGTAAGGCTAAAGCAGATATCGTAAAGTTTACATGGCTGACTGAAGATCTGGACGGCGCGTGGCCACTTCTGGCCGCTGTCACGCAGCCCCGCGAAGTGCCGATCGTCGGAATTGGTTTTGGTCGTTCGGGCGTGACGTTTTCGCTATTAAGCCGCAAATACGGTTCGCCATGGACGTATGCTGCTTTAGAAAGGGGCATGGAGGCGTTTGAAAAACAGGCGACTGTCTGGCAGTTGAACGAAGATTATCGCTGCAATGACATTACTTCGAAGACGAGATTTGTTGGCATTGTCGGCAATGGTGATTCGGAAAACATCGCCGTCCGAGTTCTCAACGCAGCCTTTTCATCTATGGACAAGCCTATTCGATGTCTGCCATTGCTCCCCGGTGATCTGTCGAAATTCCCAAAGATGCTGGAGAAGATGAAGATCAACGGACTGATCGTTGACCCCGCATACAACAACGATTTGACATCATTAACGACTTCGTTAGATGAACTCGCAGCGGCATCCAAACGCATTGATGTTCTTAAAGAGGTGTCCGGCCAATGGACGGGTGTCTGCACGACATTCGCCGCAATTGAAAAGGCCGGTGAAGCAGTGACTGGTAGTGCCGAATGGACCACGCGCGGTTCCGTGATCGTAATCGGAAACAGCTCCATGGCTCGCGGTGCTGCAATCTACTTCAGCCAGAAAGGTGCGGCCGTGAGCATCGCTGGACCGTCAGATAACACGGCCTCGGCTATGGCGCGATCCATTGGCGTGCGCCATGTCGGCTGGAACGCAGTGCATGACTTGAGAGCGGACACGCTGGTGCTGGCTGATTTCGGAATGCCGTGCGGCGTTGCAAAAGGGCAAGTGAATCCGATGGTGATTCGAGAACGCATGACGGTGGTGGATTTGACCGTCGGAATGCAGGGGTCGGTATTTGCCGAAGAAGCAGTCGCTCGTGGTGCAAAGTACATTGACCCAAGCTCAGTGTTTGCAGTCCAGCTGAACCTGCAGTTTCATCAATTGACGGGACGAGATTTGCCAGCGGATGCTTTTGCAAAAGGACTCGGCACATGACGCTGCTGTATCGCGACGACAGGTTCCTGCTTCATCGCACGGGTGCGCATCCCGAATGCCCTCAGAGGCTGAAGTCCATTCATGCGATGTTACAGCGTTCTGATTTGCAAAGTCGCTGTACTCTGCGAGAAGTCCAGCCAGCTGCAGACGATGACATTCTGCGAGTTCATCCGGAACATCATCTGCATAATATTCGGAAATTTGCAGCCGATGGCGGCGGACGAATCGAAGTCGACACAGTGATGAGTCCGGAGTCGGCTGATGTCGCAACGCTAGCGGTTGGCGCTGCTGTGGATGCGGTGTCTCGAGTCGTCAACGGCGAAGACTTAACGGCACTGTGTCTTGTCCGTCCGCCTGGGCACCATGCCGTTCCAGAAAGTGCGATGGGATTCTGCTTGTTGGGCAATGCTGCCATCGCCGCAAGAACCGCAGTGCAGCGGCTGGGGCTTCATCGAGTTCTCGTCGTCGACTGGGACGTCCATCACGGCAACGGAACACAGGACATCTTTTATGAAGATGAGCAAGTTGGGTTCTTTTCTGCTCATCGATTTCCATTTTATCCGGGAACAGGCCGCAAGTCAGAGACTGGAAGCGGTGGCGGGCTGGGTACAACTTTTAATCTGCCGCTGGAATTCGGAATCTCTCGTAAGGACTATCTGACAGCTTTCGAAAACATGCTCACGCGAGCCGCTGACTGGATTAAGCCGGATCTTGTCATCGTCAGCGCTGGTTTCGATGCGCATGCTGAGGATCCTGTAGGATCGCTTGGTTTGGAAACGGAAGATTTTCAAAACTTGACCGAGCTTGTGCTGCAGGTGGCAAAGACGCATGCCGGAGGACGAGTGGTCAGCATCCTCGAAGGCGGCTACAACGTCGATCGCCTCGCAGACTGCGTTGAGGTTCATTTAAACACCCTTCTGGGACATTCGTCTAATAAGATGTAGCCGGGAATCTCCTCGGTCAGAAACAAGTTTCACCCGTGGCCGACAGGCTAGGCGGGGAAGTACGGCGGCACGGCGTGTCGGCCACGGGTTAAACAATTTTTTACTGAAGCAACTGGGGCTCCTTCAATCGGACCAATGAAGCGGGCCATTGTTTCAAATCATTCACAACGAGCTATACTCCCACCGACTTGTTTTGGATGTATTTGAATTCATATGGGAAGCGGTTGCCGATTTCGTGGCCGCGGTGTTTGCGGGAGTCTTCGCGTGTCGCACGTTAAAAACCTCAACCAACGAGCCGAGCATTTGACGGCATTTGCGAAGTCGCGAACGGAGAGTCTGCGAATTGGAGTTACTCAGCATGACGGCGTGCAATTGCTCGATTTTGGCGTGAAGGCTGAAGGTGGTCTGGAGGCGGGTGTGTTACTAGCCAAAATCTGCCTCTCAGGAATGGCCGAAGTAGAGATCATGCCTGGCGATTCACAGATGGTTGATGTGCCTCAGGTTTTTGTCCGCACGGATCATCCAGTCGCTGCGTGTCTCATGAGTCAATATGCGGGATGGAAAATTGCAACTGACGATTACTTTGCCATGGGTTCCGGCCCGATGCGATCCGTGGTACGAAAGGAAGACATCTTCAAACATCTTCCGGATTCCGAGGACGGTCGTGCCGCCGTCGGTGTGCTGGAAGCCGGCGCTTTGCCGACGGATTTGGCAATTGATTTTATTCAAAAATCACTTCCGGCAAAATGTCATCTGACATTGGCTGTCGCCCCAACGGCATCTCAAGCGGGCAATATTCAGGTCGTGGCAAGATCTGTCGAAACAGCGCTACACAAACTGCATGAGCTGCACTTTCCGCTCGAGAATATCGTCAGTGGAACAGGCAAATCTCCGTTGCCGCCGGTCGCGAAGAACGATCTAAACGGCATTGGACGCACGAACGACTCAATTCTTTACGGGGCGACGGTGAACCTGTGGGTTCGATGCAGTGATGATGCAATTAAGTCCGTCGGCGCAAAAGTGCCGTCCAATTCTTCAGCATCGCACGGAAAGACATTTCTATCGCTGTTTAAGGCTGCGAATCATGATTTCTACGCCATGGATGCCGCTTTGTTCAGCCCGGCGGTTGTGGTTTTTCACAATCTCACCACCGGTCATTCATTCCGATACGGAACGCTGATGCCCGAGTTGCTGAGGGAATCGTTTGGGATGTCGTAGCACTCTGCACTGCTGACTCTACTGTGCTTTGGGAGCCCAGGCGACAGAATCATTCACGAGTGATCGATACTCAGATTCCAGCTGTTGTTTAAGTTGCTGCTCATTCTCATAACCTCGCCCAGCCAGATTCAATGTCTCGCCGGGATCGTCGCTGACCTTATAGATTTCGAAGTCGGTTAGAACCGCAGCTTTTGCTTCCTGCAGACGCTGAGGAGTGAGGTTTTCGTAGCGTGGAAAACTGCCTGAATTCAAACGAGCCAGGACTTTCCACGGCCCAATCCGCATCGCCACTCGAGCATCATTAATAGCATTGTAATACGTCCAAACCAGTGGTTTGACTCGTTCTGGCATGTTGCCGGATTTGAAAAGCGGAACGAGGCTAATGCCATCCAGTGGGCGTCCGGGCGGTGAAGTAACGTTCGCGAGTTCGCACACGGTTGGCAAAACGTCAAGCGAAGATGCGACGCCGTTGTTTGTATGCGGAATCTTGATTCCTGACGGCCAGTTCATAATCCCCGCGACGTGGTAGCCGCCATCGTGTGTATGCAATTTAACTCCACGCAGAATTCCCGTCCTGCCCCATGATCGATTGCCAGCTTTGTATCGACGCAGAGTCTCTGGTCCGTTGTCGGATGAGAACAGAAGCAGCGTGTTGTCGCGAACTTTCAGCTGAGTCAGTTTCTCTACAAGTCGGCCAACGGCCAGATCCACGTTATGCACGTTGGCAAAGTACTGTGCCTGATCTGGTTCAACAGTGACGGCCGCATATTTTTCAGTCAGTTCGGGTGGTGAGGCGACAGGTTCGTGTGGTTCGTGAAATGCCAGATACATGAAGAAGGGCTGTTCTGGGTTCCTGGTTGTTTGCTGTTCCATCCAAAGGATTCCTTCATCGACGACCAGTTGGCAACTGAAGCCCTGCATTTCTCCAACCGGCTGTCCGTTGCGTACAAAGTTGCGAGGATTTCTGTGCGACGGACCGGCGTTGTTTTGTGTGGCCATCCAGTGATCAAAACCCGCATCACCAGGCTGCGGTTGAACCGCATTGTTAAACACGCTGTTGCAATGCCATTTTCCAGCCATGCAGGTTGCATAACCTGCGGTTTTCAGCAATTGAGGCAATGTCACTTCATGCCGTTGCATGTGAACCAATTCACGGGAATCTGCTTTGGCGTCTCCATGTGCTTTTGCTTCCGGGATCCAGTCGTAGATGCCCGCTCGGTTAGGCGATCGACCTGTCATCAATCCAACGCGTGAAGGAGAACAGACAGGTGCGGCCGAATAGAAATTCGTGAATCGAATGCCTTCTACAGCCAATCGATCCAGGTTTGGTGTCTGAATATTAGGATGTCCGTAACATCCAAGATCTCCAAAACCAAGGTCATCGCACAAAATCAAAATGACGTTTGGTCGCGTGTCCGCTGCCGCTATGGTTGAAACCTGCATCGCAAAGATGCAGATGGCGATCAGAGAGAGACTGCCTTTTCGAAACGCATCCAACATTGCTGAGTTTTCCTTTTGTCCTATGACTTTCTTGGCGTGAATATCCTCAATAATCACAGAACGAGAGACCACCCTTCAACGGCAGTCGATGAGGAATTCTACGGATTGCGGGAATTGCTTCGATTCTCTTAAAGCGTCGATTGAGTTCCTGAGTTTACCTCAGGGCCTGCTGTGCATTGCACCAAAGAATCATCAACGCCATACCTGACGCAAACTCGGGGAACCAACGGGGCCAGTTCTTTGTCAACCTTTGAAACTGGGTTGATTTGTATTTGTACGACGCACTTCCAGTCCGTCGGCGAAGCCCTTGATCGACGGACTGGAAGGCCGTCGTACCCAAAAAACGAGCCTTGCCAGACCACAGGCCCGTGTGTTTGTGAATCGACCGGCTGCCAGCATAGATGTCGATGGCGGGAAAACTACAAGTCAAAACCGACGAGTATCCGGCGAGTCAGTAGCCTCAACATCTTTGCGAAAGATCATCTCCGTCGCACGACCACAATGCGGGCAGGGAATGCTGAAATGGCTTGTGACCTTCGTGATGGCTCTCAAATCCGGATTCGCCAGGCAAAGATTCCCTAAGCCGTCGAAGCCTACCGCCTGAGTACCTTCGGGCACAGTGGCGAATGATGCGAACTCCTTGGGGCGATTCGATTCTCGTGAAATCGACACAAGATTTGTCTGTCCGTTTGAGCGTTTTGAAAGCACCAGCATTGAACCATCCGGTTGCAGCATCAAACGTGATGAGCCTGCAGGTGCAAATCCAGATGCAGTAACCTCTCCACTGGCAGCAATATG
>JANOZG010000877.1:0-4984 GCA_031429275.1 Planctomycetota bacterium | reverse complement strand
ACCGATCCATTCGATCTGGCCCGTTTTGCCAACGATGAATGAAGTTGGAATACCGTTCTGAGCAGCTGCCTCCATGTAGTCGAGATTGCTCGAACCATCAGGATCAGTGGTTAGACAGTATGCACTCGTGAGTTCCGCGTATGACTGCTTCTTTGGCTCTTCTGCTTTCGCTGCGTTCGCGTTTTCTTTGCCTCCCTTTTCCCCTTTTGTCGCGTCACCTTTCGCGTCAGCCGCGCCTTCTTCAGCAGGCTTCATGGCACGGACGGGAGACTTCAGGAAAGCCTCGATCGTTTCAAGATCTTCGTCGCTGATACTGACGATTTGCACCTTGTTACCGTACTTTGCCTGAGTTGCAGCCAAATGAGGCATGCTGGCAACGCAAGGTGCGCACCATGTTGCCCAGAATTCGACAACGTAGACTCCACCAGGAGCAAACGTAGTGACCGGTTTGAATTTTCCGTTTCCGTTGCTGATCCAGTGTTCAACGTTGAGTGGCGGTGCTTTAGAACCAATTGTCAACAGCCCGGGCTCTGGTGCAGCAGGCTGCGCAGGAGCACCTTTGGTTGCTGCCGGCTTCGCCCCTTGAGGCGACTTTGCCTGTGCGGCAACCGTCCCGCATGTTGCACCAAGCAGAACTGACATCGCTACCAATCCGAGCGTCCATGATCCGAATCGTTTCGACATGTGAAATCACACCTTAACTGAAAGAACCGATCTGCAAGCTGCATCAGGCAATGGAAACGACCTTTGTTCCACGTATGCAACTTCGCCAAAACGGGATAATAAAACAGAAGGCTGGGGTTCAAGCTAGCCCGGATGGCGCATGCACCGCTGGAGTACAGGCTTTAGCCTGCTGCTCGGCAGCGCGGCAGGCTAAAGCCTGTACTCCAGCGAACAGAAGATTCTACTCAGCCACAGGTGTTTCTACAGAAGCTTCGCGGACTGCACTTGCCTTTTCGATTGTGCCACGCGACTCCCCCGTGATGAAGTTATCAACGCGAGCATTTGCCTGAAGGGATTCAAATGTCTCACCAACCATCTTCTGAACTTCGCGTTCCGTCAGATCGATCTGCAACTGAGCCTGCACGTCTTTAAGATCATGATCGATCGGTTCTGTTCGACCTTCAAACTTCAGGATTGCGAACTGGTTTGGTCCAATCTGCAAAATGCCTGAAATCTCGCCGGGCTCTTTCATGTCAAACGCAGCCTTCCGCAGGTTCTCATGAGCACCGGTATTTTTTCGAATCGGAGGAATCACACCACCCAGAGCACGGCTGTTGGGTTCAACACTGTAGTCGCGAGCCAAGGCGTCGAAGTCTTCGCCACCGTCTTTTGCCTTGTTCCAAACTTCCTGAGCGCGACGTTGTTTGTCGCAGACGATCATGCGAGCCTTGACGCGTGGTCCGTAATTGTCTTCGTAGGCCAGTTGCATCATTTCGCGGGTGATTACGACTTCCTTGCCTGCCAGTTTTCGCAGTGCGAGCATTGGCCAGATAATATCGCGATGATATTGAACGGCGGAAAGGCCGCGTTCGGCTTCCAGCAGCTTGTAATACTGATCAACAGCCAGACCGAATTTCTTGGATATCTCAATCACCTGCTGCGACACTTCCGCCTCTGACACAACGATGCCTTTATCAGCACACGCCTGCTGGATAATCGTGCGGCTGATCATGTTTTCCAGAACTTCCTTACCGTATCGCTCAACGCATTCTTTGGCGAGAGCTTCGTAGGAAATCGGCTCTCCATTGACTCGCGCGAACGCTGTGTTGCGAGCATCCATGCGGGCCGTGCCGTCCGCAGTGGTCGCCTTCTGCTCTGAAGCTTGAGTCGACTGGGCTCGCCAAACCTGCATGGCAATGCCACCAGCAATAACGAATACAAGCGTCCCGCCGACCAGGACACCGGCGCGGCTTGAGCGAGATTCGCGAACAGTTTTAGACGTCAAAGGGGCATCGGTTTGCGACATGATCCGGACTCCTGAATGAGCGATCGCAGTGAGAAAGGGAGAGGTGAGTAGCAGAATGGAGGAAGTTTGAGGCTGGCGGGTTGCGAACCTGATGTTGAAAGTGGCGACACCTGCGATGGAGAGCTCTGAAACAGTAGAAAACGCCGTTTTGAACTATCACGTTCGCACATATTGCTTGGCGTTATACGCCCTTTTTCGAAATGAGGTCAAGTTCGGTTTTTCCCGTTGCTTGCGATGCCCGTGACAATTGAGAAACCGGCAGATTCTGCTACAATTCTCCGCTTGCGGTTCCGCGTCGTAAACGACTGCCAGAGAAGAACTTGCAGCGAATCGGATTTCACAGAGCTTCCCAAAGGAATTTAGTTTGTCTACCGACGATCCCACCGGCAATGATTTCCCCGCCGAAAACCTCACCCCCGTCGATCCTCGCGTATTCCGAACCGACATCCAGGACGAGATGCGGACGAGTTATCTGACTTACGCAATGAGCGTGATCATCAGTCGCGCTCTGCCTGATGTTCGCGATGGTCTGAAGCCCTCCCAGCGTCGCATTTTGGTCGCGATGAACGACCTGAATCTTGGACCAAACGGCGGACGAAAGAAATGCGCAAAGATCGCTGGCGACACGAGCGGTAACTATCACCCACACGGCGAAGGCGCGATCTATCCAACTTTGGTGCGTATGGCACAGGACTGGGTGATGCGCGAAGTGCTGATCGATAAACAGGGGAACTTTGGATCGCTGGCCGGTCTTCCTCCGGCGGCAATGCGATACACCGAAGCACGCCTTTCGGGTGCTGCTGCCGAAATGATGCGCGACATCGATCGTGAAACCGTCGACTTCGCTCCGACGTACGACAACGATCGTCTGGAGCCCGTAGTTCTGCCGGCGCGCTTTCCGAATCTGCTTGTGAATGGTTCCAGCGGTATCGCCGTGGGAATGGCCACGAGCATGCCTCCGCACAACATGGCGGAAGTTTGCGAAGCCGTCATTCGCGTGATCGATGATCCAGGCTTGTCGCTCGATGAGTTGCTGGACGTGATCCCGGGGCCTGACTTCCCAACCGGCGGCATTATCTGCGGCAGTATGGGAATTCGTCAGGCCTACATGACAGGCCGCTCCACGCTGACACTGCGATCCCGCACGCACTTCGAGACGGAGAAAAACTCGGACGTCATCGTAGTGACCGAAATTCCATATCAGGACACTCGCGACCGTATCCGCGAAAAGCTCGAGATTTTGGTCCGCGACGAACGCATCAAAGGTATTTCGCGCATCGTGGACTTGACCGACCGCACGATTCCGTCGTGGCAGGTGCGGCTGCATATCGTGCTCAAGCGAGACGCCGATAAAGAAGTCGTACTGAATCAATTGTTTCAGTATTCTCCGCTGCAAACCACGGTCAGCGTGATCATGCTGGCTCTCGAAGGCAATCGTCCGCAGTTGATGACCGTGCGCATGCTGCTGGATTCATTCATTCGGCATCGTGTTGACGTCATTCGACGACGCACCGAATTCCTCCTGCGCGAAGCTCGCAAGCGTAAGCATACGGTTGAAGGCCTGCTGCTGGCTCAGACCGATATTGATCGCGTTATCAAAACCATTCGCGAATCCGGGAGCCGCGCTTTGGCAAAGGAAGCGTTGCAGAAGATTTCGATTCCTTCGCCTCTGGTGTCCCGTGCTCTGGGTGAATACGGCTTCAAGGCGTTCGTTATCGAAAATGGCGAAGAAGATAATTACTTCCTGTCGGCCAATCAGTCGGAAGCGATCGTTTCTATGCAGCTGGGTTCTCTGGCGAATCTCGAACGCGAAAAACTCGTCGCCGAACATCAGCATCTGCTGAACAACATCACCGAATACCTCCGCTTGCTTTCCGATGAAGCGAACCTGCGAGCTGTCGTCCGCACGGATATGGAGGAGCTGAAAGCTCGCTTCCCGGACAAACGTCGCACAACAATCACTGACGAAGAACTGGGTGACTACGATAAAGAAGCTCTCATCGCTGAACAACCGATGGTCGTCACGATGTCGCAGCGCGGGTACATCAAACGCACGCCGCTGGATGTTTATGAAGCTCAAAATCGCGGCGGCAAAGGGATCAAAGGTGCCACGTCGGACGAGGAAGATCCGATTGCCCATCTGTTTGTTTCCAGCACGCACGACTTCCTGCTGTTCTTTACGGATTCTGGCAAAGTTCACTGGATTAAGGTCTACGATCTGCCACTGCAAGCCCGCACCGGCAAAGGCCGCGCACTCGCGAATCTGATTACGCTCGAAGAAGGCGAAGGCATTGCCAACTGCTTCAACGTGCGATACTTCCCGGACGATCAGTATCTGGTCATTGCGACTCGCCAGGGCATCATCAAGAAGACTGCATTGTCGGCCTACGGTCGTCCGATGAAAGGCGGCATCATTGCGATTCGTCTGGACGACGGCGATGCACTTGTGGATGTCCGCATCGTGCAGGGCAACGAAGACCTGGTACTGTCAACCTCTGGCGGCATGGCGATCCGCTTCAACCACGAAGACGCTCGCCCAATGGGCCGAGCAACTCGCGGTGTGAAAGGCATCAAGCTGAAGAAGGATGAAATTGTTGTCGGCATGGTGGTGGCTGATCCGGAACGCACCTTGTTGAGCATTTGCGAATTCGGTTACGGCAAGCGTACGCCATTCGGACCGGGCGAGTTAGATTCCAGCGAAGACGTCCCTGTTGAAGAAGTTGCCGATGGAGGTACCGCCGTGGCGGGGCTGCCGTCTTCAGAAGATTCACCAGATGCCGCGGATGACGCTGACGTCGAAACTGACGAAGAAGAAGCATCGGAATCTGAAGGTGAAGCATCCGTAACCAGCAACAACCAATACCGTCGTCAACGTCGTGGCGGGAAGGGTGTGCGAGACATCAAGACAACAAAGCGCAACGGTCGCGTGGTGGATGTGCTTTCCGTCATCGATTCTGATGAAGTACTGATGGTCACTTCGCGGGGCAAGATTCAACGCATTCGAGCTTCAGACAT
>JANOZG010000876.1:0-9561 GCA_031429275.1 Planctomycetota bacterium | reverse complement strand
AACGAACTGCCTCGGAGGCTCCCGCCTCCCTGCCTCTATGCAGTGCGTCCCGAGGTTCGAGCCTCGGAACGAGTAGTCTACCCGCCAGCCGCAACCAAATCGTCCTGATCCGGAATTCCGATGTAAGGCAGATGGCGGAATTCGTCGTTGTAGTCCAGGCCGTAACCTACCACAAATTCATCGGGAATTTTGAAGCCGTAATAGTCGGGCGTGAGTTCCACTTTCGTCCGGTCGCTCTTCCAAAGCAGCACTGCGGATTTCACGGAATTCGGTCCAAAGCCTTTCACTGCTTCATACATCCCGACCATGGTGTGGCCGGTATCAAAGATGTCATCCAGAATGACGACATCGCGTCCCTTCAGGTCAGGCACCAGGCTGCTGTTCACCGCAAGAGCACCGGGAGACGTTCGAGTGCCCCCGTAGCTGGATGCAGAAATCAACGCGACTCTCAATGGGACATTCGTTGCACGAATAAGATCCGCAAGCAGCACCACGCTGCCTGTCAGCACGCCCAGAATGGTGAGCGGGCGACCAGAATATTCGTCACTCAGCTGAGCGCCGAGTTCAAGCACACGATCGCGAATTGAACCTTCGCTGATTAGAACTCTCATGAATTGCACCTGCTGAGCGAAATGGCACTCGCCACGGGTAACTGGTTACAAAATCAATAATCAATGCCGACGACAAAAGCGATACAATTCACTGGGCACGGCTGCCTCATTTTAACACGGAATTCCCTTCCTGACGACGCATTCGCAACAATTGCCCATCCTGTGGAACGCAAACCAAACGTCTGTTTTCCGGTGAAAATGAACGCTACAATCCCGTCAAGGGCTGAGAGCCCTTGACCCAAAGGAGCCTCCCGGCTCATTGACATTAGCCGCTCACGTTGTTCGCTTCCGGAAAGATGCAGGCACTGTGCGCGCATGATTCGTAGTAAGATTTCAACTCACTTTCCACACCGGCCTTTTGCCTGATTCGCATTCTTCGGTCTCTCGACATGCCCACAACCATCTCAAACACCGACAATCCCCAGTCGACACCCGTCATCGTAAATATCTCCTGCTACAAATTTGTCGAACTGGATCAGTTGCCAGAACGAAAAACGGCCATTCGTCTGCGAGCTGCAGAATTGAATTTGAAGGGCACGGTACTGCTCAGCCATGAAGGCATCAACCTGTTCGTCGCAGGGCCGCAACAGTCGATTCGCGACTTCGTTGATTTCCTGCGCAAAGATCCGGCGTTTTCGGATCTGGCTCCAAAGGAAAGTGTCAACGAATATCAGCCGTTTAATCGAATGCTGGTGAAGGTAAAAAAGGAAATCATTTCGTTTGGGATCGATAACGTCGCGCCAGGAGTTCGCACGTCTCCAAAACTTCCAGCGGTCGAACTTCGCAAATGGCTGGATGAAGGTCGCAAAGTTCATTTGCTCGACACTCGAAACGACTACGAATACAAGATTGGTACGTTCGACAACGCCATCAAGCTGGGCATCGATCATTTTCGTGAGTTCCCCGAGGCGATTTCGAAGTTACCTGAAGAACTCAAAGATGAGCCGATCGTCATGTTCTGCACGGGTGGAATCCGGTGCGAGAAGGCCGGACCGTTTATGGAGATGGCAGGCTTCCGTAACGTGTATCAGCTGGACGGCGGGATTCTGAAGTACTTCGAGGAAGTGGGTGGCGAACATTACAACGGAGAATGCTTCGTCTTCGATCAGCGAGTTGCTGTCGATCCCGCCCTGAAGGAAACGCCAACCACGCAGTGTTATATTTGTCAGGCAGTTGTAACATCCGAAGAACAGCAGACACCGCAATACGTCGCAGGAAAGTCCTGCCCTTCGTGCTTTCGCGACGATGCACAGCGCATGGCTGACGTGATCGCTTTGCGTCATCAGCAAATCCATGACATCACCACGCCACTGCCGGGCAGCACTCCATGGCTCAATCGTCGTCCACTCAACGTGCCTCAACGATGTGCAGGCATGACGTTGCTGGATTTCGTGAGCGTCCTGCATCCACAGATCGAGCGTTCCGAGTGGTTGCACCGCATAGCGTCTGGCGTCATTGTCCCAGCAGAATCCGCTCGCATTCGACGTCGTGCAAAACATGTTGAAGAACCCATCCCATTGTCACCAGACCGCGTTGTGCGCGAAGGCGAACGGTTCGATCAGTTGCAACCGCAATCCGTTGAACCGGATGTCAATGCTGACATTCGCATCCTGCACGAAGACGATGAGTTTGTGATTCTGTCAAAACCCGCGCCGTTGCCGATTCATGAGTGCGGTCGGTTTCATCGCAATTCTTTGCGGTACATTCTGAACCATGTTTATTTCCCTCTTCGACCTCACATTGTGCATCGCCTTGATGCGAATACGTCGGGCGTGATGGTGCTTTGCAAACGCAAACGAGTTGCTTCAATCGTGCAGCAGCAGTTTGAGAATCGCACGGTTAAAAAAACATATCTTGCGCGAGTTCACGGTCATCCGCAGTGGAGCAATGTTTCGTGTGACGCTGCATTAAGCCGTGAACCTGATGCTGGCGGGATTCGAATTCTCGATCCGGAGGGTGATGAAGCATTTACGGAGTTCTCAGTCGTTGAGCGATTCGACGACGGCACTTCGCTCATCCGATGTTTCCCGAAAACCGGTCGCACAAATCAAATCCGCGTGCATCTCTGGTCATTGGGATTTCCTGTCTGCGGTGACCCGGCATACCTTGCAGAAAACAAACTTGGCAGTAACCGAACACTGGTGCCTGGCGAGCCTGCAATGTGTCTGCATGCGGAATCGATTTCCTTCACCGGGCCGGAAGGGAAGTTGATGGAGTTTTCGGATGCAGCGCCGTCCTGGGCTTTGTCGGAATTCAAATGGGAGCCGATCTCATGAAAAGCCCTTTTCCAGGCATGCCACCTGGCGCACGGATCTGGAAAGCCGTCACCGCTGACATCGCGCCTGAACCGTTTTTCGAACTGGCTTCTCGATGCATTCATCATCCGTCTTTATCAGCATGTCGTGGTGTTCTGCGTTCGCAATCCGGCAATCTCGGTGAGTTCGGCCATTACATTCCTGCTCCTTGCGGCAAGTCTTGTGACGAGTGGCACAGTCCCGAGCATCTTTTTCCCGAAGCTGGATGCGCCAGAAGTTATAGCGAAGGTCATCTTTCCGGATGGAACGCCGAGTCGGATCACCGAGATGGCTACGGAACGCATTGAACAGGCTATTCAGGAAATCAACCGCAAGCACTCCACCACTGAACGGCCTCTGATTCTGGCCACACATCGCATGGTGGGAATCGTAAAAGACGACGCTTCCGGCGGTGGCCAGACCACAGAGGGCAGCCATGCGGGCTCGGTTTATGCCGAACTGGTCGATAGCGGATTGCCTGACATCACCAGCGATCAAGTTGTCAAGGAATGGCGAGAGGCGGTAGGACCAATTGCTGGTGTGGAAACACTGACATATGGCTCACAATCGCGTGGTCCGGGCGGGAAACCCATCGAATTCAAACTATTGGCACCGGCAACCGACATGAAACTCCTTGAAAGTGCGGTGGAAGGAGTCAAACAAAAGCTGGCAACATAAGCACTGGTGCATACGTAATATCACAAAACTCGTTTAACCGTCAGCCGCAGGCGTACGCGAAACAATGACAACGAGTGCGCCTGCGGCTGACTGTTAAACGAAGAAACTTCTGTACCAGTGCTTACACCGGAGTGTTTGACGTTTCAGATGACTCGAGGCCCGGCAAGTGGGAACTTCGACTCCGCGAAAAAAAGAATGTTTCGGATTGATGACTTCGACCATCCTCGTGCTGGTTCTGGTGCCGACGTTCTACAATCTCTACGCCAAAGTCTTCGGTATTTCCGTTGATAGCGTCGCACAAAAAATCGAAGCGACGGGACCCGAAACAGCCCCAGCGAGCGGAGTGGCGTAAGCCCTCCGGTACGTCGCCCTGCGTATTTCTAACTCTGCCGGCAACTCGTTTTCGTGCCGGCAAGCTGACGCATGTCGCTCGCAGGACCACGGCGTTTATGCCTCGACCGTGCGATCCAGAAATGGGCCAACCATTTTTGCCAGCGGCTCAAGATCGATCAGAAATGAGTCATGCCCATAAGGGCAGGGCAGCTCAACAAATGAAACATGCTTGTGAACCCGAAGCAGTTCCGATACCAGTTCGCGGCTTTGACTTGTCGGAAAAAGCCAGTCCGTGTCGTAGGACGCAACCAGAAATCTCGCCTGAGTCTGACTCAGCGCATCCGCCAGCGACGCAAACCCATCTGACAAATCAAAGTAGTCCATCATGCGCGTCAGATACAAATAACTGTTGGCGTCAAACCGTTGCACAAACCGCTTCCCCTGGTAGTGCAGATAGCTTTCAATCTGAAATTCTGTTTCCTTCTGCATGCTGAATGCAAATCGATCACTGTCCTGCAACTTGCGGCCGAATTTCAATTCAATCGAATCTTCCGACAAATACGTAATGTGCGCGACCATGCGTGCCAGAGCCAGACCGTAGCGAGGACCTTCAGAATCGTAGTATTCGCCATTCAAAAATCCGAGGTCCGCATAGATCGCTCGACGACCAACTGCGTTAAACGCAATTCCCTGCGCTGACAGTTTTGGAGCGGATGCCAGAACGATCGCCGCTTTCACCTGTTCCGGAAATCGAATGGCCCATTCCAGAACCTGCATTCCACCAAGGCTGCCACCAACCACACCCACAAGTTGTTTGATACCAAGATGGCGTACCAATTCGGCATGCACCGCAACAACATCACGAATCGTCAGAAAGGGAAAATTGAGGCAGTATCGTTTGCCTGTCGCTGGATTGATTGATCCTGGCCCAGTGGTCCCCTGACATCCACCGAGCACATTGGCACAGATCACAAAATATTTGTTGGTGTCGAGTCCTTTGCCTGGCCCGATGAAACCGTCCCACCAACCAGGTTTGCGGTCGTCCTTCGCATGCAGTCCGGCGGCGTGCGCGTCACCAGTCAACGCGTGGCAGACAAAGATCGCATTGCTGGCGTTCGAGTTCAGCTTGCCATAAGTTTCATAGGCCACAGTAATCGGACCAAGCTCCTGGCCATTGGCGAACCGCATCAAGGTCGGTGGCTGAAACAACTGCACGAACTGAGTCTGAACAACTCCAACTGAGTTGCCTTCCGGCCCAACATTCTCTGGGATTTCAACCGACATTCTGTTTCTTCAGCGAGGTTCCATTCTTTTAACATTGACGCAGCTCGATCATGGTAACCAATGTCATGGACTCTGTCAGTTCAGATTTGTAACCGAATCATCAGGCACCTACACTGTCGTTCCCTACTTGCAACCAGAAAGTCCAGACATGTCGAGCAACGATCCGGAGCCGTTTAGAACAAACACCAACAATCCGTATGCCTTCAACCTGAACACGGCACCACAACCTTCAGGAGCGGAGCGGGGAATGGTGCATCATGTGATTGTGCTGGGAGTCCTGATGATTGTCCACGGTGCATTGAGCGTCCTGTGTGGGATTGGTGCCGGTGCGATGGCCTTCATTTTTCCAGCGATGATGAAAGCTCAGGCGGGAATGCCTCCAGGACCAGGCGTGCCTCCACCGCCAATGCCGCCGCAGTTAGAATGGGTGGTCATTGCCATTTACGGCGGTGCGGGTCTTGTTCTCTTGACCACTGGAACACTGGTGCTCTGGGCGGGAATTCAAGTGATGAAGTTTCGCGGCCATACCCTTGGAATCATCGCGCTTTCTGCCGGTCTGCTTACAATTCTTAGCTGCTATTGTTTCCCAACCTCGATTGCACTGTTTATTTACGGCCTGATCGTATTGCTGAATCCACCAGTCAAACAGGCTTTCGAAATGGGTCAACAAGGCTACTCTGCCGACGACGTTCGAACCCACTTCTCTCGGCTGCCTCACTAATCCATGCAACAGCGTCACAGTCTCAGGGAGACTCAAAGAAATGATCACCGCGTTCATGGAGAGCCCGATTCATCGGCAGGTGCTGCTTGGTCTGCTGGCGTTGGGGATTCACGTGTTAAGCGGTCGCGAGATCTCTGCGGCGGAGCGCCCCAACATCGTGCTGATTCTCGCCGATGATCTCGGATACGGCGATGTTCAGTGTTACAACGAACAATCGCGAATTATGACACCCAACCTCGATCGCCTCGCGCGCGAAGGCATGCGATTCACAGATGCGCATAGTCCCTGTACGGTCTGCACACCAACACGTTACGGCCTGATGACAGGACAAATGCCGTTTCGAGTGCCCAACGGTGGCACGGTTTTCTCCGGGGTGGGCGGGCCGTCTTTGATCGCAGCAGATCGACTGACTTTGCCAGAGATGCTGCTCATGCAGGGTTATTCAACGGCCTGCGTTGGCAAGTGGCATATCGGGCTGACGTTCTTTGACCCGGATGGGAATCCTGTTCGAGGCAATGGCCTTGACGCCGTACGAAAGGTTGATTTCACCCGTCCCATTCAAGGCGGGCCCGTGGATCACGGCTTTGAGTCGTTCTTTGGCACAGCATGCTGTCCGACGACCGACTGGCTGTATGCCTTCATCGAAAATGATCGAGTGCCAGTGCCGCCAGTGAAGCTGCTGGACAAGTCTGGTCTGCCTAAACATCCCTACGCAAACGATTGTCGCGCTGGACTCATCGCGCCGAACTTTGCGATGGAGGAAATTGATCTGGTGTTCATGGAAAAGAGCCGCACGTTTCTCGAAGCCCACGTTCGCAATTCACCAGACAAACCGTTCTTCCTCTTGCATGCTGCGCAGGCCGTCCATCTGCCTTCCTTTGCGGCGAAGCAGTTTCAGGGGAGGTCGATGGCCGGAACACACGGCGATTTCATTCTCGAACTGGACCATGTCGTCGGCGAACTCATGACGACTGTGGAACAACTCGGCATTGTCGACAACACGCTCTTTATCTTTACCAGCGACAACGGTCCGGAAGTAGCAAGTGCCGTCCATATGCGTGCTGACCACCATCACGATCCTGCGCGTCCGTGGCGTGGAATCAAACGTGACAACTGGGAAGGTGGGCACCGAGTTCCTTTCATTGCACGTTGGCCTGGCAAGATTCCGGCGAACACGCAGAATGCACAGCTCACCAGCTTGACCGATGTGATGGCGTCCGTCGCCGCGATTGTCAATTTCAAACTTCCACATGACGCGGCCGAGGACAGTTTCAATCTGCTGCCGGCGATGCTTGATAACAACTACCCAGCGATTCGTCCCTACCTTTTGACACAGGCCTTTAGCGGTCAACGCACCCTGGCAATTCGGCGTGGCGACTGGAAGTACCTCGACCATGTCGGCTCTGGCGGGAATCGATATGAGAATAACGCGGCGTTACGGCCGTTTATGCTTCCCGAAGCTGCCCCGAATGCGCCTGGGCAACTCTATAACCTGACCGCCGATCCCGGCGAGATCGACAACCGGTACGCCAAAGAACCGACGATTGCAGCTGAATTGAAAGCTCTGCTTGAGCATTCCAAATCAACAGGACGGAGTCGAAGCGAATAGAGTGGCGATTTGAGCGACTCAAACATCCGGTCCAATATCATCCGCAAGACCAGGTATCAGGGGGCTGACAAAGTGTCGTGCCATTTCTGGTGAAGCTCATGCTTTTAATTTGCTGTTCTTCTTTTGCTCGCGTTTTTTGGCCACTGTGACTGGCTTCCGGCTTTTGGCTGCAGCAATGTCAGTCTTTGTGCGACTGACAGTTTTAGATACGCCAGCGGATTTGGTTTTCGTTGACTTTGGGGCAGCCGGGGCTTTGCTCTCAATCACGTCAAACCAAACTGCTTCTGTTGAGTTGGCATCGCCGTTGTAGTTGATCGTCACCTCTTCGCCTGCCTGAATATCGCGGATAGCGATGTAGTTTTTCATCTGGCCGCTGACATCTTCGTAACAAGCATTAGGCGTATAAGAGTGATTGTAAAGAGAACCAAATCCCAGCGCAATCGCAACTGTGTGCTTTCCCCACCCGAACATGTAGTGTGACAGGACCGTGTCTTCCTGATCGACGCAAACTTCTTTGGCGGGCATCACCAAAACCGGTACTCGTTCGAAAACTGTGCCTTCTGCGATAAATGCAGTCGCAAAAATTCCTCGACCTTTGGATCGGATTTTTCGGACTTCAATAAGCGATGTTTGTTGAATAATCATGAACAGTCAATATCTGAAGAGTTGTGCGACGAGAAAAGAAAGAAATGCAACGCGTTCATCCAGGCCAATTCGCGGACGATTTGGTTAGACGCTCGCGGATCATAACCAGTCTCGCGAGTTTAGGCATCAACCCGGTGGCATTGCTCAAGACTGACATGTGGCTGTTCCATCCAGGCATTTTCATCGTGGACTATCAGAGATCTTGAGATGCTCTTGGTGTAGATTAAAGCTGATGCAGGCCACGACGTTTGTGGATGCTTTGAACGTAACAGCAATGAGTTGATTGGCGTGGTTCCAGGCGTATGCGGTTTTGTCTCCGGCGGTGATTTACCCAACTCACCTTTCACGCATGTCCCAGATTTTCCCCGACATTCAGCTGACATCGAAATCGAAGACCTGACCGACCCTTTCTGTTTACTTATTGAGCGGTCATCGGCAGATTTAACGGCATCCTCCTACTTTTGCCGCAATTCTGATTTTGCATCCTGCAGGGCCTGCCGTGTCTGGCGATTTTTTTGCCGCGACTGCCCCATGTGAACGCGACTTGCTACTGAAGTACTGACAAAAGGTACCAGTCACGTGCCAGTCAGTCCCCTGTCTCTTCATTTCGCACGAAGTGTCTTTTTGTGGGTTAATAAAAATGGGTTGGTGGCACTGTTATTTCTCAATTGGCGGCGTTTCTTGTTCCTGCAGGGACTTGAAGAACGCATCCGCGTCGGATTTCACTTGCGGCCATTTGGGAGGGTACTCGAAGGCGTAACTCAGCGGCAGGTCAATGCTGACTTCCTGACTCTCACGGAGGATTTTTAAGGGAATCGTGGTACCCGCCTGAGTGAGTCTTTTTCGGATTTCAAGCATTGAAAGATCCTTCGGCATCTTTCCGTCAAACAGCAGAACCTGATCGCCCTCCCGCAGACCGCAGTGGATGGCGGGACTGTCAGGCTGCATTCGGACAACTTTGAGCAGGTTGGCGTCGTAGTAAGTCATCACGAGACCACTGGCGTCGGGAGGAACTCGAACCGGCCAGTTCTTCTCATGTGGCGTTAGCCAGATTTTGTCATGCGACAAGTCCAGCATCATGTCAAAGGCCTGAAACAAGTCGCAGCCGATCATTTCCAGATCGGCCTCTGCGACTTGCACGTCCTGAAACTCAAATCCTCCCAGTTTCATGGATTTCAGAAAATGCGTCTGCACTTCGAAGTCCCCAACCGGACTGATCCCTTCGACAATGGGGCCTTTTATTAACAGTCCTGCTCGGGAAAGGAGTCCGATTGTCGTTTTGTTGAGCGCCAGCGAACGAGAAAAACCTGTGTCAAATACAACGTGGCGATTTCCGATCGTGGGGAGTTCGATGGACACTTTTGGTGATTCGACCAACCAGTGGTC
>JANOZG010000875.1:0-26983 GCA_031429275.1 Planctomycetota bacterium | reverse complement strand
GGCGGTGCTTGTCTCCGTAGAGCGATGATCAATAGGATCACGGCTCTATGCGGGCAAGCCGCATGGTGGCCATGTGTCGCATTCCAACGTTTTCTGATGATGATCACTACTCGACGGAGGCAAGCTCCGCCGTGGTGTTTCAAACCCAAAAATGCTTAAGTCGACGCTATTGGTCAGCTGGCGGCCGCCGCTAAGGTCGCACGACATGCGCACCGCGACTTATGAAAGCCGGGGTCCGCTTCGCTTTACGGTCCGCCCAGTTGGGACCACTTATTTGCGACGACGATCAGCAGCAAAATACCACCGGCAAGAAGTCCGACTGTCCATCCGTAGAGGCTCCACAGGCTGGCGATGCAAGGTCCCAGAGTGCCGCCGGGGTCGTGAAAGACGTCGATGCTCTGCCCCTCTCGCCACGGCGACACTGTGGGACCTGCGAGTTTCAGGACCCGACGACTGGTGCCGGTGCTGGAACGGAAACGCACCTGTTGTCCCTCGGGCGTAGTGTAGCGGATGATCGGGAAAAATGAGATGCGCTCCTCGTCACCGCTATATTTGTGCTTCTTCTCCAAGCTGACCACCGTACCGCTGATGCGTTTCAGATGTGGGTGGCGACGAATCGCAACGACGAACCACGCAAAGCCCACGAGCACCAAAACGAGACCGAGACTGCCGAGTACGATGAGAATAAGAATTGTCATAAAGCTTTCCTTCGATTGGTCGTAGGTAATCAGGCAATCCGGAGCTTTAGAAAGCTCTGATTTTCAGGCTTCGCTCAAACTGTTCTTGAGGGATTGTTCGGTGTCGTGGTTGGGTAAAGCTTTCAGACGCTGAGTGACTTCATCTTGTCGGCTGCCGAGCAGAAGCCTGTTGCCCGTCCTGTCATAGCGTTGAAGGCAGAGCGACTTTCGAAAGGCCGGTCGGCCGTGAGCCGAGTCGGATGAACAGCCATGTGCTCAACGCCATCACGGCGATGCACGGCACGAGGAAAACAACCTCGCCGAATCCAATTCTTGTCGAGTTTAGCGTGCAGATGACACTCAGGCTGCCAAGTGCGATCAGGAACAGGACAACCGCACTGATCCGTTGAAAAGAAGGGAGAAATCCCGCGACGATGAGCACGACCAGGAAAACGAAGAGTCCGTAGATCCCCCAGCGAAATATCCAGTTGGCATGGTTCAGGACGGCATCGATCAGGCCGAACAACCCGCGAGTACTTGCGACGTCCCGGATGATCAGAAAGGCCGTTGCCAGCAGCATGTATGGCAGGACAACAATAGTTCCGAGCGTGTGAAGAACGGCATTCATTTGATTCGGCTCCGCATCCAACGTCATGCCCAATACAGGCATTCCTCTGCCGTCTAAACGAAGTCGGGAATCAGTTCGCACAAATTTTCCAGGATTTCCTCCGGATGACGCAGCGAAAGTTTTTTTTAAAACTTCTGTGCGATCGCGCGACTCGTTCACGTTATGTGATTGAGAGAACTCAGTGAGGCAGCAATCTGGATGCTGCTCAGAAGCTGAGTTCGGACTTTCCCTTCACAAATGCGAGGTTCCGATGTCTGATACAAAGATTTCTATGCTTCATCTTTCCGTCCACGATGATGAAACACTCATGAACACGAGGCAGCAGATCGCTGACGCATTGAAATCGGGCCGTGATGTCGTCCTGGTACTCGATGAAGTCGTCCCACGGCGTGAAGAGCGTTTGACGCTGGCTGCCCTTGCTTTGCAGGCCTCAAAGGGCCGCTTCGCCGTCGTGACCAGAGATGTTGCACGATTCTGCCAAATGCCCCGTGTCATGGCCGAACGACTCAACGTTTTCACAACGACGGAAGCTGCCATGACCTGGCTGCAGCCAGAGACTGTGGACGTTCGCGCCACGATGCGATATTTCTCGCTGAACTGAGACGGATGCTGCCGGTCGAAAACGGCGGTTCTGAATGCGCTCTCGCCAAAAAATCCTCACTTCGTAACAATTCCTCAGCTAGACTTCGCCTCAGATACTGAGCGACGTCGAGTTGTTTTCCTGAGTGGATGGATTTCGAAGATGGACTATGTTTATGCGGCGATCCTGGGAATTGTGCAGGGAATTGCCGAGTTTTTGCCCATTAGTTCATCCGGGCATCTGGTGATTGCCGAGGCTTTGATTCGGGAATGTTCTGCGGCTCCATTGCCTGCCTGGCTGAAAGGCATGACGATGAACGTCGCTCTGCACTTTGGCACGCTGTTGTCTATAGCCGTCGTTTACTTCAGGGACTTAATGGATCTGAGGAAAAATCTGCGTTTGGTCGCGATGATCATCGTGGCGTCGATTCCGGTGGCGGTGATAGGTCTGGTTTTCAAAGATCAGATTGAGGTTGCGTTTGACAGCACAATGGCGGCTGGTTGTGGCCTGTTGGTGACAGCCGTGTTTCTGTTGCTTGCCCGAAAGTTGCAGTCTGGGGCCATGGATCTTGATAAGATGCCAGTCTGGTCAGCGTGGTTCATCGGCATTTTTCAGGCGGTCGCGATTCTACCTGGGATTTCCCGAGCAGGAAGCACAGTTGCTTCAGGGCTTGTGTGTGGCCTGAAGCGTGCAGATGCTGCCAGGTTTTCGTTTTTTATTGCAATGCCGGCAATTGGCGGCGCGACCTTGTTGGAACTGTTGAAGATCCTGCGTGGCAAAGTTACTGTGGATGTTGCATGGCAACCTATGCTGTTGGGTGGTGCGGTCAGCTTTGTCGTGGGCGTTCTGTGTTTGAGATGGCTGATTCGCCTGTTGGTGGAGGACCGTTTGCACTGGTTTGCGATTTACTGCCTGATTGTTGGGTGTTTGACGATAGCGTGGCAATCCGGGTTGTTGATTCGCTGACGGTCGAACGCATTGTTTGGCCAAAGACTGCTCCGGTAACAGCGAGAAAACCCGCTGCGATTGCAATAAGAGTTTGCCATTGCAGACGCTTGCGAATGAATACCTGAATTCGTGAATTATCGGTCGGCAGACACGCTGCTTTCGCGACAAACAACCTCGACTTGCCCTTGAATCCATTGATGAAGTCTGTGCGATGCCTGGCCAGTTGATCTGCAAGTTCTGCGGCGTCAAGAAGCGGTTCCTGAGTTGGGATCGCTGGTGAAACATCAAAACTGGCTCGAGTTAGCCCATAAGACAACTCTTCCAGCAGTTTTGCTTCAAGCTCTTTTTCAGATACAGTTACGACATCCCCCAGAAACTGTGGCCTTTCGCCTTCCGAACTGGCCAAAATCAAGCTGCGTTGAGTTTCACATTCGACCGGGAATGGTACGGCGAATTGCAATGTTGTTGCCGCAAAGCCATTTGTCGCTCGTTCACTCATCCAGTGCACATGGATGATCGTTACTGGTTTGGTAAGTTCTACAGTGACTCGTTCACGTGCGGAATCTTCCCAGCGAATCGCTTCTGCTGTTTCCAGTTCTGTAACTACCGTTCCTCGCGGAATTGCGATTGAGCATCGCCCAGGGGACGCGGGGTTAAATACTGCGAGAGTTGTCTGGCCAACAGCTGATTGACCTGGGTTTGACCACAGCACTGAATTAGAAACGGCAAACAGCGGACGTGCGGTTTGGGTTCCTTTTGCTTCTGCCGTTGAATCTGTCGGGACAGTCATTTTTTTACCTGGATCCGGCAATTCAAAAGCCTGACTTAGGATTGGTCGCTTCAGACTGGACAGATCTCGACCAAAGGCGATCGTGCTGCAATCCTTGAGCCATGTGGGAATTGCTGCACTGGCGGTTGTGCTTGGTATACCGGCCACGTTCTCCAGAGGAATCAAGAGTCGCTCATTCCAATCGATACGGTCCGAGATTTCGGGCCATCCAAAAGTGAAGGCTTTGTCGCCGCGCTGAGATTCAGGAATCTGCATACTCCAGACGATGGAAAAATCCGGCTGATTGAACAGTTCGGGGACTACATCAGGACCAGCGGAGAATTCATTGCCGTTCCGAATCAGTGGCAATTGTCGGCGGTCCACGATGACCATCGGCTCGGTGAGGAATGCTGAATCTTCGGGAAATCTCATGGCCAACGGTCCAAGACTGCCGGCCCATTGCGATAAATGAATAATAGTCGCGACCTGATCCGTTGATCGCAGAACGGCAACGGAACCCATTGGCTGCACGGGCCGCATTCTTCGCAGTACAACTGGGTCTGCTTCATCAAGGATCTGAAGCAAAACCGGAGTGCCAGGTTCCAGAGGATCATTGGCTACAATACGTTCGCTGGGGACCGCCGTTCCAAGTTTTTCGAAATCCAGTCCCAGGCCCCCCTCGTCGGTCAGTTCCATGATGGACTCAAGAATCTGTGCTTCATGAACGTGAGGGCTATGGAGGGCAATTTGAGTATCATCGGGCCGAACAAGTTGGCGACCTGATATCTTCAGAATGTGCCGGCCAATAGTGCCTTCTTTAAGTTGGACGACAAGGCGATCACCGCGACGATGCCATGAGGCCTTTCGATTAGATTCTCCTGAATTCACCTGCACGTCTGTAATTTCGATGTCAGAGTTAACCTTCAGCCGATGGCGAAATACGGGAAGTACGAGTGTTTCGATATCGATCTGACATGTCCAGTCGATTTGTTGATTCTGCAGTTTGAAGTTTTGCTTGATTCTGATTTCATTCAGACTTTTGCGAGCCGTCAGCTGAACTATGCATTCTTGTGTGCCGCTAGGGACAGAAAACACACTGTCGGAGCGTTGCAGCCATTGTCCCCATGTCGGTTGTATGTCTGAAAACGCAAGCGTGCTGATCTGGTTGCCCTCAATCGGAAGTACGGAGAAGACCGGGTTCACACGGGCGGCCAGCACAAGTTTTGGTGATGGGACACAGTCATAAAACTGACCCAGTTCGGCAACGGGAATTCTTCTCTGCTGCAACGGGGAAGCGACATTCGATTTTAGTTGCAACGACAGAGTAAACTCGCTGCCAACTGCGTTGGGAAGCAGAATCGTGGCGACGCGATCACGGACCGACCACAGCAAATCACCACTATTGACGTTGCTGGCGGATATCAGTTGATAACCTTGGGGAACCATGTATCGCACTTCGGGCGTCAACGGATTCCAACGAGTAAATCGGCAGATGCAGGAGAGTATTGGTTGTTCAGCAAAGACTTCCGCAATGGTCAGAGTTTCAACGGTTGCAAGCTGAGGACTACCCTTGTCGAGATTTGTCTGGAACAAACGAATATCGATTCCTTCAGACATCGCCAGGCCGTTAAACCGAATGGCGCCTTCGGTGGGCTTCCACTGCACCACGCCAGCCGCCGTCTGCGCGCGAACTCCGGTAAACAGGTCGTCTGGTGCTGTGAGTTTGATTTCCGCTAAAGGGCAGGGCAGGGCGGGCAAAATGAACTGTAATCCGGAAGTCTGGCGAGTGATCACTGGTCGCATACGGCATTCAATTTGATGAACAGTGAATGCAGCTAAGAGACCTGCATCGACAGCCGTTGTTGAGTGTGTCGCGTCCTTGCCATCCACGGCACCAGTCAGCGAGCGAGTCGGCAAAAGCGAAGAGGCTGGTACAGGAATCAGAATGGCGTCTGGGCCATCAGGCACCGGAAAGACTCTCTCTCCATTGATCATACACATGACAAGTCTGGAACCTTTCAATGGAATACGAATATTGCATTGTTCGTGACTGCTGACGGCTGCGACTTCCATTTTCTGAATCAGCTCAATGGATTCAACGGATTCCGCTATGATCTCCATTTGCAGCGACTTCACGACTGCAGCGGGCAATGTTGATCGTTCTGCTTCGCGTTTCTTCTGCCATTTTTCGAAGACCGATGCCTTCACATATGCGATGTCGCTGTTGGGTAATGGTGTTTCCAATAGTAGAACATCTGGTTCATTGCGAGCTTCGTCTTCTGGTTGACGCGCCACAGAGGCTCTCGCGGTTACCATCGTTTCACCTTGAGTCAGAATGTCGTGTCTCGAGGATTCTTGTGCGGAACCGTAATTCGCCGAGGCCAACAGCCACACAACGATTGAGAGTCGAACAAGGGGCTTGATACTGATCGCTCGGAGCCACTGCCAACGAGTTACTGTTACGACTGTTAGGCCTGTTAACAATCCCCAGAATGCACCGGAGACCATGGCTTCTGCGATCGAGGTCGGTATCAGGAAGCTGACCCCTAATAAGCCGCATGCAATCAGAGAGATCCCGACACGGTATTCCATGACTTTGCTTCGGAACAAAATACAGCACGCGACCAGCAGCAGTATTGTGCCTGTGGCAATTGCCGTACGACGACGCAACTGTGTTACCTGCACGATAATTGGCAGTCCGGACTGAACAGAGTCAATCAGTGTGCGTTCATCCCAGTCTTGTGCCGTGGCAAGCTGCCAGCGAGAAATAAAGCTTCGAATTTCGGCAGGCATGTTGGCGACTGGTACACGCTTCGATGTTCCGTCGGACGATTCTGCGACCCTCATCAGTCGATCCAGAATTCGCATGACATCGGCAGAATCGGTTGCTGCAAATTCTGCCCCAGGCGCGCGGAATTCAAGTTCACGGTTGACAAGCAAGTGATGAGTGCATTGAGGCACGGACAGTTCACGAAGAAACAGCCGAGGCAATTCCTGTTTGCCGGTGACGTTGTCGGCTTTATTCGCTGGTTCATGCCATGTCAGCACAACCTGACAGTCGACTGACGATACGGGCAGCGGTATTGAGAATCCCGCCGCCGTGGTCTGCAATTGCACGCGACGACCGTTGACGAGTACCAGCGGGCGAATTTCTGCTGGCAGGGCAAGTGGTAATGAATCCTGACCGACACTCCGACTGACATTGGCGACAGCAAGGACCTGTTGACTAAGCCCGCCCGAGTATTCATCAATCATGTGCAACATGTGTACGTCGATCGTCTGCCCAAACTGAATGCTCGGATTGTGCTTCAGTACGAGTGGCACGATCTTTGGCAATTGCGGAAGTTTCCAACTGGTGGAAGGACTGTCCAGCGTCGCATCAATCAGGTTTTCTGTGGCAGTCGGCATCAGATCCGTGACAGTCAATTGACCTTCATCGGACGAAAAGAGCCTTAGGGTGCCCTGAAGCGCAAGATCTGATTTTGGGATTGGAATTGTGGCAATAATCTCCTGGCTTGCCTGCTGTCTGGATTCGCAGCGAAAAATGCATGCCGTCGATGGTCTGCGGCCAACGAGGCTGATTGTCCACTGTTCCCAATTCGAGTTATTCGGATCCTCCGTGAGTTTATTGTCAGAAGGCGAGGCATTTATCGACAGTTCATCGCGCCGGGCTGTTACGGGTTCTCCGTCGAGCGACCAACGTGAGCCGCTGGCGGCCTGCGACGGCATTTGAAAGGTCAGCGATTCACCGAATTCGTGGTTCGCTGGCAGAACAATTCGCGAGGTCTCAACAATCTGGCCTTCCACGATTCTGACTGCATGCTCAAGTTCGATATTCTGTTGACGTGAAGATTCTGCCGTGTCCGGGCTGATTAGTGGTCTTGATTCTGCCCCACCAACATCGAAGAATTTTGCGGTACTACCTCCGCCGACATTCGTGAGTTTTGATTCCGGAAGCCACGCTGTTGTCGTGCGTACTTCTTCCAGCGTCAGAGGTCGTCGACCTGCGCTCCAGCGACGCTGAAGTTCAGTGCTGAGCGTAAGTGCTGGCGGAAATACGACGACAGAATTTGTGCGTTGTATAAGTCTGTTTTCTCCGAGTGGCAGATTAATCGTTTGGAAATCTACGGCATCAGACTGGCGCAACTGGATCTCGATGACGCGCGATGCTCCGGGTTCGAGCGATTCCGGAAGGTGTAAGGTCAGTGGAGACGTAGCGGCTTCCGGCTCACTTTGAGGGAATTCGAAAAACAGTGATCGAGAGTTTGATGCATATCGAGCAGCAATGACCTGCCAACCCTGTGATATCGGCCAATGCAATTCGACAACCGACGCGCCTTCACCTTCACAAGCCACGTTCACCATACATCTCACCGTTGCCAGTCTTCCGGCAGGTTCCACCAGTGTGACGACCGAATCAGATAATCGCGGTTCGCTGCTGGATGTTCTTGCAATTGCGGAAGCCTCAAGCTGAAACTGAATGAGCTGGTAGTCGCGGCTTTGATCCAGCTTAGTCACAATATCGCGTTCCTGAATACCCACCAGAGTCCATTCATCGAGATAGACTGAACGTGGCAGCACAACGCTGATCTGTCCAATGGGAACCAGAATCGGTCCATGTAGCGAATCGTGGGAGCTGAACCATTGGCTGAATGACAGCATCGGGAGATCCCAGGACTCTGACTGGGTCAAAACTGAAGCCGCAGAGACGATCAGCGTTGCAGAATCCGCTGCTTCAGGCAACAACAGGCTCAGAGTTTGCTGATCGTTTTCAGCTGCGACATGCCACTCCACTGGCCGTCTGTCTTCCAGCATGACATCTGAGACGCGAATACGATTCGAGATCTTTGCCGTCAAGCGAGAGCGGCCATTCAATTCCGATGGCAAGCCAATGGTCCAGCGGGATTTCAGAATATCTCCGGTCAATTCATGTGCCGCATTGAAAGACATCAACGGCATCAGGTCCATAGAACGGAGTGGCTGTTGTTCTCGACAGCTGAAGTTGAGTCTTGTTGTATCGGCAGGAATTATTGTCCATGATTTCAGTTCACTGGTTTCTGGCGTAGCGGGAACCATTTTAGGCCCCAATACCAAACTTGAAGCACTTGAAACGGTGAAGCCTGGCTGTGTCAGCAATTCCAATCTTGACGTTGTTGCAGTGGGCAGCTCCAGACGAAATGTCACAACATCGCCCGCTACCAAGCCGTCCGATGTCCAGGTTCCACTGAGTTTTCCGGGAAAGCCTGGCTTGAGCAGAAACAAACGTCGGCTGGAATCAGAACCCAATTCAATGGGCCCCTGTTCATCGAAAATCTTCAGTTGCTGCAGACTTGTCTGGCCCAGTAGTAAGGGACCAGAATTGGAAGCAACAGATTCCGGATAAGTTTCGAATTCTAACTGGGCTTGATCCAGTCGAGTTGCATTCAGGGTGGCCGAGTATCGAGCTTCCCGAATGCGCGGTAAAGACGCTGGTGCATCGACGTGATCCTCACGAAGCAGCTCTGCGACTTGATTTCGAGGCACCGGGACATACTGCTTGTCCAATATGCGTTTTCCCAATTCATCCAACGGAACGAATTCAACGACCGCGTCAGGTACCTCAAACTCGCGCGCATCACCAGCGTCGTCCGAGGTTTCAGTCGGAGTTTGCAGTAGTGCCACAAACAATAGTTGCCAAAGCGTTGTCATCAAACTCCATGCCTTACTTCATCAAACGATTCGCGTCTGACCATTCGTTCGCCGCCCCGAACGACTTCACCTGTCACAACGTCGTCAATTGAAAGAACTGACCTTGAATTCTGATCGGTTGCCTGCCGGCAATGCTGGAGCCGCAGGTTCTGGACGTTCTGTGACGGCTTGCATGATTCCGGAGAATCCGAACACCGTTTGATATTCGCCTGCCGGAGCACTCTTTGCATATCGCCCGCGACGTTCGAAAACCAGTCTCTGAAAGATGACTGACACTACACCGCAGACA
This sequence comes from Planctomycetota bacterium, assembly GCA_031429275.1. GTDB lineage: Bacteria > Planctomycetota > Planctomycetia > Planctomycetales > Planctomycetaceae > SXXK01. The sequence goes on along the minus strand of JANOZG010000875.1, from coordinate 17,404 downwards.
ACACCTACGGCCACATACGGTGCCAGTAATGTCGTCCATTCTGGAACGATCAGCCATGCCAAAAGTGCCGAACATGCGATTAGCAGCACTGGCAGGATTGTGGTCAAGCGGCGCAGCAATGACAGCACGACAAAGAAGACGACACAGACCATGGCGCTCATCAGCAGTAGTGAGACGAACGGAGCCAGAACGAGTTTCATCGCACCGGATTCGGCAGAACCTATGAATAGATCCTGCTGGTCGGAATAAGACATCCAGTTTTCCATTCTGTCCAATGCAATTAACTGTATCTCGGTAGGGTATGGCGAAAGAATCGCTTTGAGTTGCCGATCGGAACTGGATTGAACACTCTCGTTCCACGGAAGTCGAATGGCACCTTGATGAGTCAGAGCTGTGAATTTGTTTGAAGTGCTGGCTGTTCGGAATTCACCTTCAGATCCGGCAATCCAAACAACCGGGACGGTTGGTGATTCACCACTAATCATTGCTCGATCAAGTGTTGCAGACAGCCATAGCGAGGTTCGTTGCGGTATCCGGTCGCTGGCTCGAATCTCGATCGTGTGTGGTTCGTCCGTTGTCGCACCTGACATCTGCGCCGTCATGGGGCGTCGTAAAGAGTTCGTTTGAATTTGCCAGCGGCAGATACCGAGTTCCATGTTTTCTGTACGCTGTACCTGACTCTTCAGCAGCGAATCACGAGAATTCAAAGATTGATGGTCGATGATGATTGAATGCAAAGTGGAGCTGAGTGGAATCTCCAGAGTGATGACTTCGGGCAGGGTTTCATACACAGCCACTGTCGTTGTCAGCAGTTGGTGCCCGACAATCTGTGTCCTTGCGAGGATAAGATCCGGACTGTTCCCGGATACGAACCCCTGATTCGGCTGCCAATAAACAGGAACGGTGGCTGCCGCAGAACTGGAAAACCAGGCGGCGTCGAATCGCTCAGAGTAAACCGGCCGCCAGATCTCTGAGTCCTGCACAGTAAGCCCACTACCAGACTCGGTTCCGACTTCGATGCCTTGAATCTCAGCAGCTTCCGGAAGTATGAGCGGCAAAGGATCTGTCGCCAAAGTGGGCGTCCAGATGTAGTTAACTTCTATGTTCAGGCTGCCGCGCTTCGCTTCCGGAAGTCGAAAGCTCCAGTGTGTGTCCGAATCAATCGTGGCCCGAAGAACTTCTGTCTGGCCTGCGATACGCACTGTAGGTCGGCGGATTTCTGCAGGGACATTCAGGGACAATGTGGGCAAGTCGCGGTGTTCAATTTCAAAGCTGACGGTTTCCCGAACTTCAATTGCGGCTCCTTGCCGCCGCATTCCCAATTTAATGTTCGCACGAACTGATGGCGCCTGTTCAGGCAGTTCCAGTCGAACAGGGATCGAAGGATCATCATGCAGCCAGCGTTCTGTTTGCAGATCTGATTCCGCTGTAACGACAGATGCCGGGCCGGAAAGCGGGACTGAGGGCAGTGGTCTGCCCGTTCCCATGCTAATCGGTCGGATTGTGTATTGATCGGATTCGAAGGTGGTCAAAACGAATTGTTGTCCCGGTCTGCCCTGAATCTCTGGACACTGTAACTGGATCTTGCCAGACCGTACGGCTGCCAATGGAGCATAGGCGCGAAACTCGACGAAGAACTCTCCGGACTGTCGTTCACGAAACGTCATCTGCAAAATATCTTTTTCAGTTTCTGACTCCTGAGGTGCAAGTGGTACGCTGGTTTTTCCGGAAACCAACCGTGTTGAGTCTGGTAATATTTGCCAATCACGGCTGGAATAACCGGGCCAGTAAATTGAGAGATCCAGCAAAGCACCAGTCAGTACGCTGATTGGATATCTTGCCGTCATGATGACGTTCTGGGTGTCAAGTCGCAGTTCAAGTTCAGGAGAAACAGCAAACTGCGCTTCCGTTTCTTCAACGTGCAGCACAACCTGAGATTCTGTTGAACGCATGCGGAAGGCTGTCGCAGCAACACTTAAATCTGTTTCAGCTGTTACACGTTTTCGCTGAGCACCCTCGACAACCGTTTGTTGCACGAGGAGTCCCGTTGGGAAGAGAATGTCTAGGTCACCAGACTGCACGTTGGCGTCCTGAATCGAAGGCAGCGCGATGCGGATGTCTTGAGGGAACGAGCGATTTGCAAGTTCCAGATCAAATGACAGCGTGAGCGAACTGTCAGTCGGAGTGGTGAGTCGAATCAGAGTCGATACAGCAATTACTTCTGTTCCCGGGCTGGCAGATTCGCTGATTTTTTCCCAGTTATTCAGAACCGAAAGGCCAGTAGCATTTCTCGCACCGATTTCCTTGGGCTGAAACCCTGGAGGAAACGTGACTCGCAATTCCGTCACCGGACTTCCGCTGATTTGCAGTAACTGAGTACCAGTTAAATTGACGGGAATCGTCGTCAGATCCAGCTTCATGCGATTTTGAACCTGAATGACGGACTTTTGCGCCACTCGCTGAACGACGTCAGACCACGATAAAACAAATGACTGTGGAAGTCCCCAAAACTCAACTGAATGAACACCCCTGTCGTCTCGCTTCGATTTGTCAACGGAGCCTGAAGGCAGGCTTTGCAGTTCTACTGGGAGCGCAAATTGAAAATCCGCGTGCGATGCAGTTGCTGAGGGAAGAGTTAGATTCAGTTGTCGCACGCCAGGAGAAAGCATGCGGGCTTTGCCTACCATTTCCAGCGTAACCGTGTGTAATCCGGAGCCGTACAAGTGCAACTGTCGAGAATTCTGCTCGCCAGACGTTGGCACAGCCTTCGCATTCATCTCTTCAGACGTGTGATCAATGCGAGTCGTGAACACTTCTCCGAATGTGATTGGGATGGTGACCCACTCGTTAGCCACATGCAGCTGAATCTGCAGTACTACTTTGACGTTCGCAACGTCTTGGTCTACGACCGCTGAAACTTCCTGTTGTGCAATCGTATAGCGAGGCACGCTCACTTGTTCCATGCTTTGCAGCAGCAGTTCATCAATGATTCGATCACCGAAAAGAGTTCGCAACGGAATCAGTTCGCCAGATTTTGTTCGAAGCAGCACTTCTTCACGTGCCAGCTCTCCCGCAACGTCTAACTCTGGTTTTGGATTGGAAGTCACGGGAGGCGTCGCCGCGGGACTCGCACCGTTTTCCTGGGCGCGCAGTATTGGCTCACCGGTGAAGCCGGTAAGAAAGACTGCCAGCAAAAGGAATGATCGTACGCTAGACATAACAGTAGTCTACGCGGAATTCGGCGTCTGGAGAAGACGTTAAGGAAATTCAACCCAATGCGGTTACGAGTTTTCGACCGAGTATCGCAGTGCTGGCAGCCAGCAGATCTGGGAGGAAAATGTCGAATTTGCTGCCATCAAGCTTTGTAATGGTTCCGCCGGATTCAGCGACCAAAAGAGCTCCGGCGGCGACGTCCCATGGATGAAGGCTACTGGACCAGAAACAGTCGATGCGTCCGTTGGCCACATATGCCAAATTGAGAGCAGCCGACCCTGACCGCTGCACCGTTTGCAATTTGGGTAGTGCGTTCAGGAACCGTTTCACAGCCGGATTTTCGGGTTTGGTGGCAACTGGAAGGCTGGCCATTCCCATTGCAGATTGAAGTTCAGTTTCGCCGGACGTTCTCATTGGCTGACCGTTCAGCGTCGCTCCTTTTTCGTATTCTGCAGCGAAAGTCTCGTTGCGAGTCGGATCGAAGATCACGGCGACTTCTATGTGATCACGAAGCCAAAGCCCAATAGAAACGGCGTAAAACGGAAATCCGTGAACGTAGTTGGATGTGCCGTCGAGCGGGTCAATAATCCAGAATGCATCAGTCGTGGAATCGCGCTCATTCAGGTTTTCTTCACCCAGGAATCCATGTTGTGGAAAGTGATTCTTCAGAGTTTGCACAATCGCCGACTGTGACGCTTCATCGGCTTCTGTCACCAGATTGGCGCGGCTCTTTTCTCGTACGGAAAAACGACCGATCCAATCCTGAAGTATGCGTCCTCCGACATGCGCAGCGTCGATGGCTGCTGAAAGATATGCTGGGTGATCGGACGCGGTCTGAGCTGCGGAATTCATGGTGTAGGTTTCAACGATTGTGCGGATTGAATAGTTGAGACTCGTTATCCCGATGACAACGAACGTCGTGATTGTAGCAATCGTGGCGGCTGCGTCCTTTGTGTTAACAACTGTGGTGCCACTTTGACAAGATTACACCTCAGTTGAGCGCAATCAAATACAACAATTATGGAAACATGGTGACTGCACAGTCCCTACATCCCCGATTCAGCCGAAATGTCGAATTATGCAAGATCTAGCTTCCTCTCAAATCGTTTTGCTGCTGTGTGTTGGAGTCTTCACATTGTTGGCAGCGATCAGTGACCTGCGGTTTCGAAAGATTCCTAACAAGATGACTGCCCCGATGTGTGTGGCAGGAATTGTGTATCAGGTGGCGTTCTTCGGCTGGGACGGTTTGTGGGCGTCACTGCTTGGGTTTGCGGCGGGATTTGGAATCCTGTTTGTTTTGTGGATGATCGCCACCGCTGGTGGAGGAGACGTGAAACTCATGGCGGCGCTGGGCACGTGGCTCGGCTGGCTGATGGTCTTGAAAGTGCTGTTCGTCAGTCTGATCTTTGTCACCACCGGAACCATGGGGATTGTTGCTTTCGGATTGCTCTCAAAGGGTCTTCGCAGGACCAAAGAGCAGTACATGTCAAAGTCTAACAAGGGCAAAGGCGAAACGACCGATCAGCGCAAAAAGCGAAGGGTTATGGCATTTGCGTTGCCAGTGGCGCTAGCGACCTGGTGTGTGCTTGCGTTGCAATTCTTCGGAACGACGGGGTAATAGCGTCTCCAGTAGTTTCGCTCCATTTGAGCGGCACATTCTGCCGATCGTCAAGATACGCAGATGTTGCGGAGTGCATTCGATGACTTATTCATAAGTGAGTTCGGCCCATGAAATGTTGTTGCTCCAGAACCTCAAATCGCAAGGGTGCGATCTTGTCAATGGAGCTGGTTCTTGTTCTGCCGATCTTTCTGCTTCTTGTTTTCTCGATCGTTGAATTCTCGATGCTGATGTCGGCGCAGACCCGAGTTGCCAATGCCGCTCAGAACGGGGCTCGCATGTTAAGCGTCTGCGGAGTTTCATCGACAACGGCAGAAACTGAAATCAAGTCGCGTGTCGAACATTTGCTCGGGCCAGCATTGGCTCAGCAGGCCGTGATCACCATAACTCCCGGTGCTTATGCATCTGATTTGGGATACATTCACGTTCAGGTTCCAATGCGAAACGCTTGTCCCGACTTGTTGTGGATGACGGGTTTCAGCGTTGCGAACCGTTACATCAATTGCGATGCAGCGATGGCGATGGAACGAACCAGCCAGCGGGATAACAGTCAGGTTTATTGATAACAACGTGTTGCGCTGGACTCTGAGTCAGTCGCATCCAGTGGACACTTGTTTTGAAATCATATTGCAGTCGGAATTCTGCAATCGTCACTGCGCAGGGAATGTGCAGGGAATGTGCGTCGTTTGGTGTCGAATCCAATCGACAATCAATCTCATCACAAACGAATTTCCCCCTGTGTTGAACTGACTTAGTCTGGAGAACTGTTGTGAAGCTTACTCCGTGGTTGCTCACCCTTGTCGCGTTTGCCGTAATCTGTCTGATGGCGGTAACCTTTTTCTTTAAGAAGCTCTGGGCGACGGAAGTCGTTCAGGCTCCACCAATTCCTGCTCGTACGATGCCGATGGCGATCACGGAGATTGAGCCGGGTACCGTAATTACGATGAAACACATCGGCAATGGTCCAGTTGGTGCCGATACAAAACTTGCTCCTGACACGATCAGAAGTCTGGAATCACTGGTAGGACGTATCGCCAAGGATCGAATCCCGTCGGCAGTACCACTGCAAGGTTCAATGTTCTACGCGGTCGGCGACTATCCAAGTCTGGAAATTCAGGATGGTATGCGTGCAGTACCCATCAGCATTGATGACGCCACGGCTGTTCTTAGTGGCATGATCAAACCCGGCCAGTTTGTGGATGTCTACATGACGACTGATGCTGGGACAGGAAGTCGATTGCAGTCTACCGGCGGAGGAGATTCATCCAGCCGCAAAGCCATGACTGCGACATTGTTCAAAGGCGTTAAAGTTGTGGCTGTAAACCGAACAGGCAGTGCGACTTCCAGCTTGCAGGGTGGTGGATCATCTCAGACTGTGACACTGGAACTGACCGAAGAACAGGCCCGCGCAATGCTTTTGGCTCAGCAACATGGACGGATCGCAATGACGTACAATCCAACTGGTTCCGGAACCGGCGGAATCGACATTAAATCTGAAAACGACCGGATAACTGTGGAACAACTGCTTGGGCTTGCAGACGAACCAGAAGAAAAGAAGCCTTTTAAGACTGAGCAGTTTCATGGTGCCGGGCGCGCTTCTTTATTCTGGCGTGATGGTGAGCGAGTCGATTATCAGGGCAGCGGTGGTGATTCCGGTGGCTCACGACTTCAGAGCACTGGCGGTTCTGTCGGCGGATGGCAGACAGATGCTGCTGCTTCAAAAAGCAATAATCTGACTCAGCAGCAACAGCCTGCTGTCTCAGGAGCGCTGTAGTTCGAATGCGAGCGGCATGGCACCAGATCCTGGTTTAATCCCGAATCAACAGTAACACGCCGGCACCGAATGCCGTGTCGCTCATTCAGGTTTTGAAATGCGAAATATTCCCCCACAGAATTTGCAGGATCATCTGCCCGCCAGACACCTCAGCACCTTTGGTTCCCGTCGAGGAGCCATGATGCTTTGGAGTGTCTGGATGCTTATGGCGATGCTGGTGATTGTCGCCGGCGTCTTCAATGTCATCTGGCTTTCGTGTGTCAGAGCTGAAGCTCGGCGACATGCAGAATCCGCTGTCATTGCTGGCGGTCATGCCTACCTGTCCGATGACATGCTGCGAACCCAGCAGCAGCCATTCGAAAACGACGGGCGAGCGGTTCGTAGTCGCAATGCTGTCACAAATTATCTCCGTCATGCCAGTGATCCGTCGCTGGCTGCAATCGTCAGCGATGGAGATATCGATCTGCTTGACTCTACCATGGAAACGCAATTTGGCGATTCCGGATTGACGCAGCCTGCAGTGGCTGTTCCGAAAGAAATTCGCCTGACCTATGGGAAGAGTCATGGAAACGATCGAGTGAGGACGTTCTTCGGCGGACTGTCGGACGCAGGGAATGCTCGAATTGGCGTGTCTGCGACAGCTTGTATCGAACATGCTCCCACTGGATTCCTGCCTGGCGGACACCTCACAATTCCGGTGTTGCCTTTCGGCATTGTTGATCAACTTGCGGCGGATCCCGCCCCATCGAATGCTGGCGGGATTTGGTCACAGAACATTGAAAACGGCAGAGGCAGTGACAATTTTACATGGAATCCAGAAACACACTCTGTTCTGGAAGGACCAGATGGATTGCCAGAGATTACGATGACACTCTCATCGAATTCTGCTGGCGGCAGTGCAGATAGCTTTGTTCCGCTCAAGTTTTCTGCTGTCGCTCCGACTGATAGTTCGTCTCAGGCTGTCCACTGTATGCAGAATGGCGTTTCGTCTGCTGATTTGCAAAGCCTTGGTTTGAACCAACTTGCCTTTCCATCAACGATTTCGGTCGCAACACTTTCCCGGTTGGAGTGTGCAGATATTGGCACTTGGCTACAATCGAACGCAGGCCAGTCGTTTATCGTGTGCCTCTGTAATCCAGCCATGGGGCGAGCGTCTGCCACCAATTCGTCTAATTCATCTGCATCGACTGCCAGCTCATTTCTTTCCACCATTCAACTGGACCGGGCGGTAGCGGCCAGAATCATGGCGTGCGGAATTTCGCCGAAAGGCGATGTTCGAGCTGTGTTGCAGCCGTGTGTGCTTATTACTTCTACAGCGGTTATGTCGTCTCCACAGGCGACATCGAACCGCTATGTTTACAGCGTGCGACTGTCGCAGTGATCGTCGTGCAGATTCTGCCGTTTCTTTGCTTTTCTCTCAACACGCAACCTTGAATGGCAGTGTTCGGGATTCTCAATTCTTCCGTAGGTGTGATTCGATAACTGACTCCGGTCCATTGCGCTCTGCTGATCACGCTGTTCTTTGGTTCGCCAACAGGCGGAATGCCAATTATGTGGCACGGCGGCGCAGACATTCTTCTGAACTGAGGGTACTCCATGGCTGCTGCAACTGAATCAATGGACAACACGGTCCGCGACTTTCAAAAGCTGAAAACATCGCTGCATCGTCAAATGGTTGATGTGATCGATTTCAACAAAGCAGACGATCTCTCGGAAAGCGATTTGCGAGGACAACTGCGATCGCTCGCCGATTATTTGTGTACTCGTCAGACTCTCCACCTGGACAGTCAGCAACGGGAAACCATGGTCGGTGAGATCATGGATGAGATCTACGGCTTCGGCCCGATCGAGTCCCTGATGGTCGACCCGCAGGTGACCGACATCCTGATCAATGGTCCTGATCGAGTTCTGGTTGAACGCAAAGGTGTTCTGGAAACGACAAACATTCGGTTTGCCGATGAAAAGCATCTGATGCACTTTATTCATCGTCTGGTCGGTCGGGCCGGTCGTCGTATTGATGAATCCAGTCCCATTGTCGATGCTCGGCTGCCCGATGGTTCACGATTTAACGCCGTGATTCCACCACTTGCACTTTGCGGCCCGACGGTTTCTATTCGCCGATTCGGAAATCGTCGTCTGCAGATGGAAGATATGATCAGTCACGGCTCGCTGGCGCCAGCCATGGCTGATTTTCTGATCCTTGCGATTCGTGGTCGCATGAACATGATCATCAGCGGAGGAACAGGTGCCGGAAAAACCACGCTCCTGAACTGCATGAGTCGTTTCATTCCAGACACACAACGCGTGGTGACTATTGAAGAAACAGCAGAACTGAGTCTGCAGCAGACGGACGTGATTCCATTGGAAACGCGACTTCCGAACCTCGAAGGCAAAGGTGCCGTCACTCAGCGTGACCTGCTGCGAAATGCTTTGCGTATGCGGCCAGACCGAATTATCGTGGGCGAATCACGCGGTGGTGAAGTACTCGACATGCTGCAGGCGATGAATACTGGTCACGATGGTTCGATGAGCACTGTGCATGCGAATGACACTCGCGAAACGCTAGATCGACTGGAATTAATGATTGCACTGGCCGGTGTGGATTTGCCATCTCGCATTGCTCGGCAATACATCACCAATGCAATTGACATCGTGATTCATGTGACTCGACTGCACACCGGTGAACGTCGCATTTCCCGGATCTCTGAAGTGTCCGGTTTGAAGGATGGCGAATACCGCATGGACGACATCTTCATCCACCGGATCAATGGTGTCGGTAAGAACGGTCACCCCGCTGGTAGTTTCTTTGCAACCGGGTATCAGCCGATTGCACTTCGAAGACTGGCTCTGACCGGTGCAGACATTGAACAATACAAACCGCTGTTCGAAGCTCGCGAATTGAAAATGAGCAAAGATTAATCGAGGCAGCAGGACAACATTTGCTGCTTTGCTGAACACAGTTTTTGACACCGCGGAAACAGACTTATGATCGCTCCCAATAATCCTCTGCCAGCCCTGGAACGCCGCCCTGAGTTCTCGGGCCTGCTGCGCGAAGACCAGAAGTTCGCCACTGGAGAAGGGACCAGTGTGAGTGAATCTGTTAATGGCTGGTTTGATACGCTTTTGGTGCAATCAGGTATCCAGACGTCTCCGGCGTTATGGGTGGCGGCGTGTTTTGTTTCGGCATTGGCATTTGGCGGAATGGCCTTCGTTCTTTCTGAAAACCTGATTTCTGCCGCGTTCTTCACGATCATCGGCGTTCTACTACCAGTCGCAATCACAATGGGGCTGAGAACACGAAGACAGACAGCGATCATGGCGCAGTTGCCAGGTATGGCAGACGAATTGGCTCGCAGCGCGCGTGCTGGACGCAATCTCGAACATTCATTGATGATGGTTGCGGGCGATACGCCATCTCCGCTTGGTGACGAACTGAGAGTCAGCGCACGGCGAATGGAGATGGGACTTGACGTTTCAAGCGCTGTTCGCGACCTCGCCGATCGGACGGGAGTTTCGACGCTCACGATGTTCTCGTCAGCCTTGTCATTGCATCAGGATACCGGTGGTGACCTGATTATTGTGCTTGAGCGTCTGTCGACTGCGATTCGCGACCGATTGCACTTTGTGGCTCGCCAGCGCGCTGCAACTGTGGCAAGTCGCTGGGGGGCAGCCATGATGGTGCTCATTCCTTTCGGGGTGATGATGATTTATACCGTTTGGTATCCCGATTATCTTGATCGTCTGACAGAATCGTCCCCTGGTCGTATCTCACTGTGGCTTGGAATTACTGGTCTGCTCACTGGCAGCTTCTTTGTTTACCGAATTCTGGCTCGAAGTGCTCGGTTCTAATACGCCTGAGTTTTATGAGTACCTCGTCGATAGTGGCTCGAGATTTTCACTGAGTTGCCTGCATCCCTTCTAAAGAGAATTTAAACCTGACCGCATCGAGTTTACGGATGCAGCAGCGACCGTGGAGCAATGATTATGTACTTCGTCTGGTTTCTTGCAGCGGCTGGTGTACTGGCCGTGGGTATTGCTCTTAAGAAGTTCTTTTTCCCTACCGGGAAACGTATCCTTAATCCGTTTCAGCAGACTCGTCCTGCGCGCGACTTGAGTGCGAATGCCGCGCTGAACTCGGACGCCGCGGAAGTACAATCGGGACTCTTGAAACTGGCCAGCGATCCCGATCGAGAACTCGGTTCAAATGTCAATGCCATGAAAGCGGACCAGCAGTCGCGGGCGTTCAACACTAATCGGCTTGTGGAAACTGTCACTGCAAGTCCTGATGCTGCAATGCACTCTGAGAAAAGCTCAGCCGGGCAGGGCGTGAATCGGATGTCAACTTGGGGTGATCGCCGACTGTTCTCTGAGTTTCGCGGAATCCTTGTTGACAACGAAGATGTATCATCGCAAATCGTACCGGAAGATCTTCCGATGCGAGATGATGACCTGTTTTTTGGCCGTCTGACGCCTTCTCTTGCGCAGATGCTGCCGGAAACCGCGCCCCGTCGAGAAACACAACGCAAGAATCTTGTAGGTGCCGGTTATCAAACTCGAGCTTCCTGGATCAATCTGACGGCGATTCGATTTGTATTGGCGTTTCTTGCCGTCGTTATTGTCGGCTACTTGCTTATTATCGCTCCACCAGTGCTGGAGCCATGGTTGATGGCATTTCTGGTCATCGCGCCAATTTTGGCATGGGCTCTCCCGCCACTGGTGGTCTCACATAAGGCATCCGAACGCAAGATTGACATTGAGCGAGGACTGCCTGACGTGCTCGACATGATGAATATGGGCGTCAGCCAGGGGCTTACTGTGCCACAGTCACTCAAACGTATTGGACGTGAAATCACTAATGTGCATCCAGCCTTGGCAGAAGAACTGCAGCTTGTAAATCAGCAGGCAGAAGTAGGCAGTATGCCTCAGGCTCTTCGCAACTTTGCAAATCGTGTTGACTCGCCTGAAGTGAATTCTTTTACCTCGCTTTTGATTCAGTCCGAAGTTACCGGTACAAGTATCTCCCGCGCGTTGACCGAATACAGCGACGGGATTCGCAGTTCTTTGAAAGAGCGGGCAGATTCACGAGCCAATATTGCTTCATTCAAATTGCTGTTTCCCGTGGTTTTGTGCCTAATGCCATCGGTGTTTCTATTCCTCTTGGGACCAGCGATTGTTCAGTTTTCTGACTTCTACAACAACCAGGCACAACAGCTTCAGCAAGGCCGCCGGGACGCCATCCGCAGTCTCGATGAGGCTCCATCGCAAGGCGGCAGTCGTTCGACTGGTGGCGGTATCAATCCGCAGCAGTAGTCACTGTTGGAACACAGCTCATATGCTGTTTGCTGATCTCGCCAGGTTTCGAGTCGCCCAACGGTTGTATCGCGAAGAAATGCTTAAGCCAGTTGAAAAAGGCGAGTGGCAGAGTGTCTGCCGCTTGGTGCAGTCGCAGTTGTTCAAAGTAGGACCTCTTTGTCGCATCGTCGGAAAGCACTTTGCAGATCGCTGCAACTTGCAATCTTGCGCTGGTCGTTTGGAGAACAATGCATGCCGTTGAGCGGAGGCTCAGCACTTTACCCCGATTTACGGCGAAAATCCCGCCCGACAAGCAGGACCTACTGGCCAGAGAAGGGAACAATCGCAGTGTACCGGCAAGCTGACGCATGCCGCTCGCCCGTTATGTTCTCATCGCGATAGAATGACAGAGTGCTTTCGCTGCACGGATGAGGCCGTTCTTATCCAGCCCAAGATCTGCAAGCAACTCTTCGCGGTCGCCGTGTTCTACAAAGGTATCAGGGATGGCGAGTACTTTAACGCGTTCTGTGTTGAGTCCCTGCTGACTTGCGGATTCCAGAACCGCGCTCCCAAAACCGCCCATGAAGGCGTTTTCTTCGATCGTGATGACAAAGCCTGCTGCGGCCGCTTTCGCAACAGCGGCGTCATCAACTGGTTTGACAAATCGCATGTTGACCACGCCAACGCTTAATCCATCTTTGCAAAGTTGTTCCGCTGCTGCAACCGCCTGTGGCAGCATCGTGCCGCAGGAGAGGATATTTCCATCCTGACCCCAGGACAACACTTCCGCCTTGCCCAGCTGCATCGGTGCCACTTCGCGCTTGACCTGTTCAACTTTTGTCTTCGGATAGCGAATCGAAACAGGCGAAGGGCTGTCGAGTGCAAAGTCCAGCATTGCTCTGATTTCCAGCTCGTCACCGGGTGCCATCACGATCATGTTCGGGAAGATACGCATGTAACTGTTGTCAAAGACGCCGTGATGCGTTGGTCCATCCGGGCCACACAGTCCTGCTCGGTCCAGGCAAAAGATAACCGGCAGATTCTGAAGAGCGACTTCTTGAAAGATCTGATCAAAGCTGCGTTGCAGGAACGTGCTATAGATGTCAACGATCGGTTTCATGCCGGACTTTGCCATCCCGCCGGCAAAGGCCACGGCATGACTTTCGCAGATGCCGGTGTCAAAGAAGCGATCAGGGAACTCATCACGGATGCGTTCAAGTTTATTCCCGGCACACATGGCGGCAGTCAGGACGCAGACTCGTTCATCTTCGCCCATAGCGTCGCGAATCGCGTCCGACATGACTTCCGTGTACGAGATTTCAGCCGATTTTTTAACGGGGACGATTTCATTGTCGGTGTCACGTTTGAATGGTGACGGCGTATGGAATTTGACCGGGTCTTTGCAGGCTGGTTCGAAGCCGTGGCCTTTTTCCGTGAAGACATGCAGCAACACAGGCCCTTTGACGTCGCGAACCATTTCCAATGAACGGCGCAGGGATGAAATATCATGGCCGTCCACGGGCCCGATGTAACGAAATCCCATTTCTTCAAACAACATCCCGCCGTGCAGAAAAGACTTCACGGCGTCCTTGAATCCGCCCAGCATTTTCTCTGTCGATTCACCGACAAGCGGTACCTTGTTCAGCAGCCACGACACATCCCGTTTCAAGCCATTGTAGAATGGAGCGACTCGCGCCTTGTCGAGATAACTTGCCAGCCCGCCAACGCGCGGGCATATACCCATTTTGTTGTCGTTCAGAATAACGAGCAGGTCCTTCTTCAGGCCGGCGGCGTTGTTCATGGCTTCAAACACGATGCCAGAGGGCAGGGCACCGTCACCGATGACCGCAACGGACTTACGGCCGTCCTTGAAAAGCAGATCGTCGGCCGCTTTCATGCCAAGCACTGTAGAGACACTACTCCCGGCATGTCCTGTGACGAAGAGGTCGTATTCGCTCTCAGCAGGATTTGGGTATCCCATCAACCCGCCGCGGTGACGAATTGTTGAGAATTGATCAAATCGTCCTGTGACCAGCTTATGAGGGTAGATTTGGTGGCCGGTGTCCCAGATCAGTCGGTCTTTGGAAAAGTCGAACGTCAGATGCAGGGCGATGCAAAGTTCAATAACGCCAAGATTGCTCGCGAAGTGCGCGGCGCGATCGGAGACGATTGTGAGCAGTGCTTCGCGGATTTCCTGCGACAGATGAATCAGGTCCGACTCGCTCAGGCCTTGCAGATCTTTTGGGGATCGGATACCGCTTAGAATTTCGAATGACATTCTTGTCTCTTTTGGTTCTTAGATCTTTGAGCGAGGTTCAGCGGGAAATCGTGCTTGCCGCTTCTTGATCTTAATCTTTTTCATAATCCTGATCGGTTTGTCGCTCGCAACAGCATTTCGTTTCACTACACGGAGCATCGATTAAGAGTAGGATGAAGATTATGATTATGAAGGACAGAAGCAGTTACGGGGGGCTGTTGCGAAGCTGCTCAGTGATCTCTTTCTACGATGAATCGGGCCAGTTCCGTCAGCCATCTGCCGCGGTCACCAAAGACGGCAACCGCATCACATGCTTCCTGCACAAGTTGTTCAGCCTTCGCGCGGCTGTTTTCAATTCCCATTAAACTGGGATATGTTAGTTTTCCTAGATCCACATCGCGCCCGGGTTTCTTTCCGAGCTTTGTTTGATCACCAGTAACGTCCAGCAGATCATCAGCGATTTGAAATGCCAATCCGATGCAGTGACCGTAATGTCGCAATTGCTTTCTGCTGCTTTCATCAGCGTTACCCGAAGCAGCGCCAAGTTCCAAAGCACCCGCAATGAGTGCTCCGGTCTTCATTTTATGGATTCGGCTGAGTTCTACTACGCGAGTCTCCGCTGTTTGGTTGGAATCCTTCTGGACAGTTTTCAGATTTGACGCCGACGGAACTGACTCAGATGCGGCAGAATTTGCCGAATTCAACCTCTCTTGAACCGCAGATTCACCAGTCTCGCAACCGGAGTTTTCATTGTTTTCTGTGATCTTTGCTCCACTCTTGCCCGCTACAAAGGCTCCACGTTCCGCTTCCAGATCCAGCACTTGGCCTCCTACCATACCGGCTCCACCGGCCGCTGAGGCGAGAATTCGAATCTGTTCAGAGATTTGCTGCGCATGGGCGACTTTTGATGAATTTGCCGAAGCTGCAATTGTCTCAAAAGCCAGGGTGAGCAGACAATCCCCTGCCAGAATGGCGAGAGCCTCACCGAAAACTTTATGACTGGTTGGACGTCCTCGTCGGAAATCATCGTCGTCCATCGATGGAAGATCGTCATGAATCAGCGAATAGGTATGGATCATCTCGATCGCACAGGCCGCAGGAATAGCATCTTGCTGCTGCCCGCCACACACTTCATTTGCGAGCAGAACCAGCACTGGTCGCAACCGCTTACCGCCTGCCATAAGACTGTATTCGACAGCTGCCGTCAGATTCGCCGGCCAGTCTGCCTGCGCGAGTTGATTGTTCAGCGCAGTTTCAACGAGTATTCGCAGTTGATGAAGATGCGTTTTGAAGCCGGGATCGGACATGATGCGTCAGAAACTGCTCAGGCGACAGATGGATCCAGGCGTGAACAAGTCCCGGAAAGGCAGCAGAATACATGCTGTTGTGATTTCAAAGAAGTCTCCGCGACCCATCAGCAGCCGAATTCCCGCAGTGAACTTCCTGAATCCCAGCCACGCTGGCAATTCACATCATTCATGCTGCGACCGCAGGTTGATGAATTCTTCGCATCCTCTCCCAATGAACTCTTTTCCCGACAGGCCTGATTGACTACTTGATGTTGCCGACTTTGCTTGTGATAATCCGAAATGGTTTGCAGTTGTTCCGACTTCTTTCTTTTCTGAGAGGCGCGTACTCGTGCCATCAACGCAGCGATCTCCAGTCGCTCGAGCCAGACCGAGGTGAAACGTGAAACAGAGCGCACATCATGAACCCTCGCGTCGCGGTATTCTGAGATCGATGATCGGCGGCTCGATGCTGATGCCGGGGATCGTTTCTCAGCTTCTTGCAGACGAAACAGCTTCGGCGGTTGTTGATCCCTTGGCTCCGAAGCCGACACATTTTCCGGCCAAAGCAAAACGAGTGATCCTGTTGCACATGAGCGGCGGCGTGTCACATATCGATTCGTGGGATCCAAAACCAAAACTATTCGAAGATGCCGGCAAGACGGTTCCTGTTAACGAATTTCAGGGTCGAAAAGGGGACTTCAATATGTTCCTCAAACGGCCGCAATGGGATTTCAAGCCACATGGTCAGTGCGGAACAGAAGTGAGTTCCCTCTTTCCACACATGGCGGAATGCGTCGATGATCTGTGCGTCATCCGATCGATGAAATCGGACCATACAAATCACTATGAAGCGACACTCGGCATCCACACCGGCTCATTCACGTTCGCCCGACCAAGCATCGGATCCTGGTTGAGCTATGGACTCGGCACGCTCAATCGCAATCTGCCGTCGTTCGTCGTGATCGCGCCACATTCGCCGTATGCTGGCGGGCAGGTTTGGGGCAGCGACTTTCTGCCCGGCGCGCATCAGGGGACGCTTGTGGTTCCCGGGCCGGAGCCGGTGGCCAATATCCAGCGACGATCGGCGAGCGGTCGACTGCAGCAACTGGAGTTAGCGGCGATGTCTCGCATGAACAAACGGCATTTATCGTCGCGCGCTGAAGACCCGTTGCTGACAGCAAGAATAAAGTCGTTTGAAACAGCTTTCGGAATGCAGGCAGAAATGCCTGAAGTGTTTGATTTTTCGAAAGAAGATGATGCCACACTGAATCTGTATGGTCTTGAGCGGGGTAACACGAATGGCTTCGCCTGGCAATGTCTGGTCGCTCGCAGGCTGGCCGAACGTGGCGTTCGATTTGTGGAATTGATCGACGTCGGTTCATCGTCCAATTGGGATGCCCATGGAGATATGCTCACGCATACGCCGCTCGCAAAGAACGTCGATCAGCCGATAGCCGGGCTGTTGAAAGATCTGAAACAGCGCGGCATGCTGGAAGACACGCTTGTCGTGTGGACCACGGAATTCGGCCGCACTCCGTTCAACTCTGCTGCTGGATCTGCCGGACGAGAACATCACCATTGGGTGTTTTCATCCTGGCTTGCGGGTGGGGGCGTCAAGCCGGGTATGACATTTGGCGAATCAGACGAATATGGAATCGATGTCGCCAAAGATCCAGTCCACGTTCACGACTTTCATGCCACAATCCTGCATCTGATGGGTCTGAACCACGAGCGTCTCACCTACCGCCACAGCGGACGTGACTATCGGCTGACGGATGTGGCGGGGCGAGTTGTAAATGAAATCATTGCGTGATCGCGAGTGCGTTGAAAATAAACGACGGCCCGGTGGTAGGCTGAGAGGAATCTATGGAGCATAAGTTTGACCGACAAAAAGATGTGCGACAAAAAGATTGGCGTTCATTTTTCTGCCTCCGTTTTTCTGCGTAAAGACTCATCAAAGC
>JANOZG010000874.1:0-3359 GCA_031429275.1 Planctomycetota bacterium | reverse complement strand
GCCCATGTTCAGGAATGCCGGAATACTCTGCACTTGAATTCGGGCGTCAGAAAGCGAATTGCCAAGCGATGTTCCGATCCCATTCATTGTTGATTCCACACCGCCGGCAACTGCAGAGTTTGCCGTGTCAAAGACATCACTTGTTTTGGTGTTCAGTGAGCCGAACATACTACTGGCGGGGCTTGGGTCAGTTAGTAATTGTCGTGGTTCGAGGGATTCAATAAGTCGATTTGCTTTTCGCTTTTGTCTGCGCAAGCCAGCTGGAGAATTAAACCTGGAGGCTACGGCCTCAAGTTGCGGAATATACTCCGTCGCAAAGACTTCATCCAGCCCCCCCATTGCCTGAATTATCCATCGCAGTCTCTCTTTTTGAAATATAGCTGTTGATACTGATGAGCAAGCGGACAATCACTTACCCATCGGTTTGCAGGCTATCAATTCTCTGTCAGATTGCAACTGAAGCAAAAGTATGCAACAGAGAAATGGGTCTGGCCAGATTTGCTGGTGAGGGCGGCGATGGCTTCGGCGTTGGGTTTGTTCCAGCGGCCGCCGCGGCCTTTAAGGCGTTGAGTGCTTGGCTTGCAGCGAGACTCCGTGGGACGCTAACGATTTGCCAGGACTTCTTCTGAAACTCGGTACAGTTGATCAAGTCGCGGTGGTCGCTGACGTAATTCAGCAGACGATCGGCTGCGGCCTACTTCAACTTCCGTTTCAGCGTTGATCGCCACTGCGTCAGTTGATCCCATGCGGTTTTCTATCCATCGTGCTTCAGCGTGGCAAGTAACTTCACGGGAGTCAGTGTTCAACTATTCGGGAAAACTAATTCTCTCGAACCCTTAATTTACCGGACGAACTTTCCAGATGTCGTCAGCATATTCCTGAATCGTACGGTCACTGGAGAACCAGCCGCTGGATGCGGTGTTCAGAATGCTCATGCGATTCCAGTTGTCCTGATCCTTATATGCATCATTCACTTCCTTCTGAACATCAATGTAGCTTCGGAAGTCAGCGATCGTCATCCACGGATCATATCCACTTCGCAAGCCAGAAGTGAGCAGATTAAAAATGCCCGGCTCCGATTGATTGAAGCGTCCACCTTCAAGCATGTTCATCACGCGCTGGATGTCTTCATCTTTGGCGATGATTGAGTTCGGATCGTAGCCCTGTCGTTTTTCTGCCACACCATCTGCGGTCAATCCAAACAGGAAGAAATTCTCTTCACCCACTTGTTCACGAATCTCGATATTCGCACCATCGAGGGTACCAATCGTCAGAGCACCGTTCATCATGAACTTCATGTTGCCAGTACCAGAGGCTTCTTTCCCGGCTGTTGAAATTTGTTCAGAAAGCTCAGTCGCAGGACAAATCACCTCCATCGCTGAGACTCGGTAATTTGGCAGGAACACCAGCTTAAGCAACTTACTGGCTTTTGCATCCGCGTTTACGACGGCTGCGACATCATTGATCAACTTCACAATCAACTTCGCCACGTGATATCCGGGTGCTGCTTTTCCGCCGATCAGCACACAGCGCGGAATCATTCCACCTGTATCGCCACGCAGGATGCGATCATAAAGATGGATCACATGCAGAAGATTGAGTAGCTGCCGCTTATATTCGTGAATACGTTTCACCTGCACATCAAAAAGTGCATTTTCGTCAAATTTGACTCCCGTGCGTTCATGGACGTACCTGATCAGGGCATGCTTGTTTGCCAGCTTGACTGCGCGCCAACGCTTGCGAAACGCGGCATCATCCGCATACGGCGCTAGTTGTGAAATCCGTGACAAATCATTCTGCCAATCGCTCCCGATTGTCTCTGTGACCAGATCGCGCAGGCCGGGATTGCAGTGGCTTAACCATCGTCGTTGAGTCACTCCATTTGTCTTGTTGTTGAATTTCTCCGGCCATAACTTGTAGAAATCTGCAAACAGTCCGGACTTCAGCAATGTTGTATGCAGTCCGGCAACTCCATTCACCGAGAAGCTGCCGACAATCGCCAGATAGGCCATGCGAACATGCGGATGATCGCCACCTTCAATCACGGACATCCGTTCTCTGATCGCCACGTCTTCCGGCCAGAGTTTCGCGAGCTGCATTTTGAACTGTCGATCGATTTCTCGAATGATGTCCATGAGCCGCGGCAATAATCGGCTAAACAAGGAAACAGACCAGCGCTCCAGCGCCTCAGGCAGTAAGGTATGGTTTGTATATGCCAAACACTGAGAAGTGATCTTCCATGCCGCATCCCACTCGAACCCCTGCTCATCCATCAGGATTCGCATCAGTTCCGGAACGGCGCAGGCCGGGTGAGTATCATTGAGCTGGAAGCAATTGAGTTTTCCAAATTCTGTGAAATCATTTCCGTACACCGAAATCCATTCGCTCATCACATCCTGTAAGCTGGCTGACACAAGGAAGTACTGCTGCTTAAGACGCAGTTCCTTTCCATTTTCGCTGGCGTCATTGGGATAGAGCACCATCGAAATCTGCTCAGCAAGATTCTTCTCTGCAACGGCCTCTGAGTATCCGCCCGCATTGAACTCAGCAAGATTGAATTCATCAGTTGCCGAAGCACGCCAGAGACGCAGCGTGTTGATCGCTCCGTTCTTGTGCCCTGGGATCGGCATATCGTACGGCACCGCGAGGATGTCCTGCGTATTTGCCCAGCGCGCGTTTATCTTTCCGCTGCTGTCCACAAAATAGTCCGAATGGCCATAAAACTGAATTCGTCGTGTATCTTCAGGACGTTCCAGTTCCCACGGATTGCCATCTCGCAGCCAGTGATCCGGATCTTCAATCTGTCGACCGTTTTCAATATGCTGATTGAACATGCCGTATTCGTATCGGATACCGTATCCCAATACCGGCAGCTGAAGATTCGCGCAGCTATCCAGAAAACAGGCTGCAAGTCGCCCCAGACCACCATTACCAAGGCCGGCGTCCTGCTCCATCTCAGCAGCTTCTTCCATGCCTATGCCAAAACTCTTCAGCGCTTCGCGAACGGCATCTTCCAGTCCCAGATTCAGAACCGCATTGGTCAGGGATCGCCCGACGAGAAACTCCAGCGACAAATAGTAAACTCGCTTGCGGGCGGAATAAGTTATCCTGTCGTGCGTCTTTTTCCACTGCGCGACCAGGCGGTCTCGAACTGCAATCGCCAAAGCGCGATACAGGTAATACGGATCAACATGACTGTCATGATGACCAAGTGTGTAATTCAGGTGCCGATAGATCTCCTGCTCGATAGTTCCAAGGCAGCAGTCGCCTGTGGACCCGAAGGAGACTGGCAATCTTTTCCTGACAATTTCTGGCATTGCGGTTTATCTTTAGACGGCAGATCACAAGGGATTTAAAAC
>JANOZG010000873.1:0-5731 GCA_031429275.1 Planctomycetota bacterium | reverse complement strand
GGACCTCGGTCAACAAGATCACCTACGAAGACGGCTTTGCGTCCCGTCGGATGACTGTAAACCACATCCCCCCAGCCAGCATCGTGAACATGCACCGATTCTTCAAAACCGTCGTTGATGGAACCTCGGACGTAACCCAGTTGTTCAAGCAACAGTTCCAGTTCATCTGCGCAGCCGTGGACGTCGCCGATGATGTCGAATGGGCCGAGTTCATCGGTTCGATCATTCCACAGCGGCACTCTTGCAACAACAGCGGAATCCGCTTCTTCCACTGAACGCATCACGAACGCACTTCGAAAACCCTCGCGCTGCAAATCTCGAAGATTCTTTCGCATCTGCGATTTTTGCTGTCGAACGACATGTGACCCGAACGCCCGATCGGATCGCGTTTGATTACGCGTGTGGCAAACATGTTCCGGCAGATCAAACACAATCGCTACCGGTAGACAGTGAAATTTCTTTGCCAGCGCTACCAACGGGGCTCGCGATTCTTTCTGAACGTTTGTCGCATCAATGACCGTGAGTTTTCCGTGTGCCAGTCGTTTGGCTGCCAGATAGTGCAGGGCGTCGAAGGCTTCTGCGGAGACGGCCTGATTGTTTTCATCATCGCTGATGAGCCCACGAAAATAGTCCGAAGAAAGGACTTCAGTGTGCAGGAAGTGCTTGCGTGCGAACGTGCTTTTACCCGAACCACTGGGGCCAATGAGAACGATAAGGGAGAGTTTGGGGATTTCGATTTGCATGCTCTTTGTTGTTTGGGTCGTTCGACGGAGTATGACGGGTTTCCAGATGTTTGCAGACTTCCGTCATGTCAGGACGGGACTGGAGTCCCGTCCTGCGTTTGCTGCAACCTGATCCTCACCAGGAGATCATTCATCGCAGTTTCGGCACTCGGAGCTTTCGGAAGACTACTGTTCTCCATGGCCTGCTCAAGCTCTCCGCGCAGGCGTTCATATTCTCGAGCATGCAATTCCACATCGGCGGAATCCAGCACTCCCTTTTCTGGTCCGCCGGTTTTGCGGGCGATCAGATCTGGCATCCAAGGCAATTGAAATCTTTCGTTCAGATGCACAAGGTTGGCTTCAACCTCGCCAGATTGCATCAAATGAATGCCGGTTAAGAGGACGCGATACACATACAGCAGTGGCTTCACGTGCGGCGGGTTTTCCTTTTGAAATAATTTCCACTGCGTCGCAGCGAAGCCCAGATAGTGATGCCCATGAAATCGCGTGATGCACTGCGGCGCAAGTGATTTCAATTCTTCATGCTCCGGCGTTGAATGCATGACCAGCGGCGACAAAAGTTGTTCCAGAACGTAGCCGTTTTTTCTTAGCATGAGTGTGAAGAACTTGTGAACATCGTGCGTTACCAGGTCAATTTCCAGACCATCATGAATGCCGGATTTTTCCACTGTTTCATGACTGGCGTGAAGCCCCACGACCTGCGAGAGCGGCAGAATGTGCGCACCGCGCAGGTCGAAATCGGAATCCGGCGAAGGAAATCCGTACAGATGTGCGCCGCTGATCGTCGCGAAGAGTAACGGATACGGATGTACTTGAATCTGTTTGTGAAGTCGTTCGTCGTGCATGTGTTACTCAAGTGCGCTGCGGCGGGCGGAGATCAGGAATTCGTTCGCTCGTTCATAATCCGGGCGTTCGGGGAGAGTTGATTCAGTGAGGGCCTTG
The DNA here is from genome assembly GCA_031429275.1 of Planctomycetota bacterium. Lineage (GTDB taxonomy): Bacteria > Planctomycetota > Planctomycetia > Planctomycetales > Planctomycetaceae > SXXK01. The sequence continues at coordinate 4,046 of JANOZG010000873.1, read as the reverse complement.
TCAAATTCGTTATGCAAACGACTGCGCCAATCCTCAGTGTCTTCCCACGGAATGTCGCCGTGCTTGATGGCCAGCAGTTGTTCGCGATGTTCATCGACTCGCACGGGCACAAAGCCGTGTCGCAGAATGTGGATGCCGGAAATCAACAGCCGAATCAAGTGCATGACATGCTTTGGTTTCACCTGACCCTGATTGCGGAGATCGGCCTGCATCTTCCTAAACTGCGACATCACGTAACCGTTGTACGTCTGATAGACCAGCCGCGACAAAAACGCTTCGCGCATGTCGAGAAGCTGTTGACCGATCGGCGTAATCTTTTCGATCAGTGGCGTGTAGAGACATTCCAGAACGTTGGGATTTGCTTTGAGGGCGAGCACCAGAAATCGCTGCAGTTCCCAGTAGTGTTCCTGAGTTTCATAGCATTCGATCTGTTCTGGAACTCCATACAGCGACCATTGCATCTCTGCGGTCGGCAGGAAAATCCCACGATAGTCGGTGTCGGATGCATCGTCTTCGAGCCCATATGCGCGCGAACCGATGACACAGCGCAGGATGACTCGGGAAAACAGCGGGTTCTGCAGTGCGATCTTTGCATCCTCGGATGTTTCGCCTTTCAGCACGTTATTCTTGTAATGTGCCAGTGCGACAAGATCGTCAGGCTTGATTGGTTCTTCCATGCCATCAGTGAAACGCACACGATAGGAATGCGTTCGATCGTCCGGCGACTTCACCACAATGCCGACCGCGCCACGCGGATGAACGGCTCGACTTCCGCCCTGTCCAATGACTTCGCGCAGGACGACGACCTGGCATCCTTCAGGAAGGATGAAGTGGCTTGTTGGTTGTGTGGGTTGAGTCATTGGGCTTCCATTGTAGCCATCATCGATTGTAGCCGTCATCGCTCCGCGTGATGAGCACACGTCGGATCACGTTCAGATGCCAGACATGGAGGATTTTATGTATCGTAAATGTAAAGTTATGCAAGTTGCCGCGCGGGATCTTCGTCAGTGTGGCCTTCTTGGGGGCTCATCACGGCGGAGCGTGATTGCTACACTGGAACACCGCCATTTGTGTTGGTGAACCGACGGCTTCATCCAATGGTCCGATCGGATGGAATCGTACGTTGTAATCATAGCGAGCGGCGATGGCTTCGGCCCATGTCTGGAACTCTACTCGGGTCCATTCGAAACGATGATCGGCATGGCGAAACCTGCCAGCTGGAAGAGATTCCCACACGCCGTTGTATTCCCTGTTCGGAGTTGTCACAACGACTGTGCGCGGGCGAGCGAATTCGAAGACGACTCGCTCAAATGCTGACAATCGCGCTGGATCAAGATGTTCGATGACTTCGACAACAGACGCCGCGTCAAAACCGGCAAGTCGTTTGTCGCGATACATCAGCGAGCCATGGATCAGTGAAAGACGATCGTTGCCTGGTTCCAGTCGCAGCTTCTCCGATGCAATTTCTAGAGATCGTACTGACACGTCCATGCCAACGATTCGTTCAAATTGCTTTACCTTCGCCAGTTCACGCAACAGCTTCCCCTCGCCGCAGCCGAGATCGACTACCGACTTCGCACCGCAATCTTTTAGGATTGTAAGCACTGCAGCGATTCGCTGAGCATTGAGGCTCAACACTGGTTCAGGAGCAACTTCAAGAGTGACATCGGTGATATCATCAGCTTCGTCAATGCGTTCATCAACGTCCGCTAATCGTGCGAGGGCTTCAAGAAAGAGGCCGGGTCGATGTCGCAGCGATCTCCGCGTGATGAGGTCGCGTTCGGGATGTGTTGCCAGCCAGCCTTCACCTTTCTCAAGTAGCTTTTCCACTTCGTCCTGGCCAACGTAGTAGTGCTTGTTGTTGTCGAAGACCGGAATCAGAACGTACAAATGCGTGAGGAGTTGTGACAGCGTGGTCGTCGCATGCAGCGTGACGGATGCATACGGACTTCGGCCCCAATCTGAAAACTGAGAATCCAAATCATGCGATGTCACGCTAGCCTGATAGCCAAGCGGTTCGAAAATGCGTTCGACGAAACCTTCTACCGCGCGCACAGGCAACACATCAATTTTTGCAGTGAGTAGCAGCGGTTGATCGACAAGTTGCGGACGATCTTTACAACGTCCAGCCATTGCGGATCCAAAAACATGCGCAATCGCGACGCTCATAAACGACGACGCGACATAGGGACGATCGTTGACGTAACTGCCAAGCAGAAACGATTGCTTCTGATTGCGGTTTCGGGCAAGTCCGATGGGATCAACATCCAGCAATAAAGCGGCTGTCGTCTTAGTGTCCGTTGCTTCCGGGTAGAAGACGTGTGCTTTTCCGAAGCTCAGATCAACTGATTGGCATCGATCCGGCCGTTTGTGCAGCAGGTAGCTGATGTCAGTTGCCGGTGGATGAGTTGTAGAAATGGTGAGGAGCACGGTGGGGTTTGTCTCTGGTGTTTCGGTTTTCGAATGTTGCCATCACGTTCCGCGTGAAACGATGCCGTCGTAGAGCATGCAACATTGAGGCGCGGTGCGATTTTCTGCATTATCATTGGTGGGTTATAGAAATTGGTTAGTGGGCTCTTTGACGACGTGGCTACCCTGTGGGCTCATCACGCGGAGCGTGATGGCTACATTGGCAGACACGGGAACTTACTTGTTGGTTCAAGGGTCAGCCGGATCTTCACGGTCCGTGATCTGCTGAATTAGCTCTGTCTGGATTTGCTGAATCTCAAGTAGCCGTTGCCATTGATGTGTCAGCAGCATATCCAGCTTTGAATGCAGTTGGCGAATTTCGAGTTCCGCTTTGAGGTTCACACGATAATCATTTTCCGCTCGAAGTCGTCGAAATATATATTAACTGCAGCTCGGTTGAAGCGGCAGAGACTGGTGTCATACTTCACCACTGAAGGCGGATCGTATTTTGGATCTGCGGAGGTTTTCCACTTATCGCATTGAAAAAGGGTTCCTGTGGCTACTGGTCAAAACTTGTCTCATGTCGTGTTCTTTAAGCTGAAAGATTCTTCTCCGGAAAACGTGAAGGCATTAGTCGATGCGTGTCATAAATATCTGAAGAATCACGCGGGAGTGAATTTCTTCGCAGCGGGTACGTTGGCGAAAGAGTACGCTCGACCAGTCAACGATCACGATTTCGACGTGTGCCTGAACGTTGTGTTTGAGTCTCGCGAGGCTCATGATGCTTACCAGACCGTCGCAGATCACCTGACGTTTATTGCGGAACATAAGCCGTCCTGGGAGAAGGTTCGCGTCTTTGATGCTGACGTGACATGAGCCGCGTCGCCGTCCAGCAATCTACCGCACCGCAACGACTAGCGCAGATGCGCGAAGTGACAAAATCAGACTGGTTCATCGCCATCGTTATCGGCTGCGCGCTGTCGATGTGTGTGTGGCACGAGTTGTTGATGGGCGGCGGAATTGTTGGTGGCGATACCTACCCGTATTTCTTTCCTCAAAAGCAGGTCATGGCGGACGGATTCGCGCGTGGCGAATTGCCGCTGTGGCATGATCGAACGTCGCTTGGATACCCATTGCATGCCGAAAGCCAGGCAGGGATCTTTTATCCGACGAATCAAATCCTGTATCGGCTGTTCGATATCAACACGGCTTACAATACCAGCATCATCTTGCATTATGCATTCGCGTTTGTCTTTGCGTGGCGGTTTTGCCGTTGTCAGAAACTGAGTCAACCATCGTCACTCCTGGCGGCGATGGTGTTTGTCTATGGCTGGTTCCCGGCTCGGCTATCGCTGGAATGGAGCATCATCGGCGGTGTCTGGTTTCCGTGTTGTCTTTGGCTGACGGATCGATTGATTCATCGTCCGAATCGTGTCGCTGGCTGCGTGCTGGCGCTGGCCTTTGGAACTCATTTGCTGGCCGGGCATTTTTCACTGGCATTCATCACGCAGTTGTGTTGCATCGGGTACGCGGTGCTGGTCGGAGTTACCGCAGGACGGGTCTCCAGACCTGTCCAGACACCCGACATCAGGACGGGACTGGAGTCCCGTCCTACAGTTAGTGCATTCAAAGCTGGC
>JANOZG010000872.1:0-3249 GCA_031429275.1 Planctomycetota bacterium | reverse complement strand
CTTTGCTTGGAGCAATAGCCTTCAATGCGAGTCGACCGGCATCCATCGCCTTCAACCTGGACTCGCGTCAGTTGCCAATCGCGTGCGCCTTCCCGGGCGTTTTCCTGCTGAATGACATTCTGAGCGACTGCAACAGCCGACGCTGCGTAGCACATCGCGATAAAAAAGAGTGGAAATCTGACGATTCGAATGTGTCGCATGTGCAGCCTCGTTGAGTATACGGCATGAAATTTCAGTGTAATTCAGCTGGTAGCTGCGGACAATCTATCAGAATTCTGTGTCGGAATCCTGTGTCGGAGTTTCGTATGGGACTTATGTACAATGGGACTTATGTACCTGACCGCAGGAGTCGCAGCGTCCCGATGGCATCCAGAATGCGGGCAACGAATTGCTCTGGTTGCGCCGCATGTCAGTCCCGATCGTCGATCAGCCAACGATGATGGAATTTCTGAGACAGTGGTGCCTTACGGCAGACTCTGTAAAATACGTGTGATCCTGGAAATCGTCTGGTTGCTGTGTGTGGTAAAACTTGCAATAACATCATGTGCTCAGGTCTGTCCGTTCAAAACTTTTGACGTCTGGTGATCCATCTTGAACAAACGAAAACTCACGCAGGAAGAGAAACGCCGCAAGAAAGAACGCAAAGCCGCGTTTATGACCATTTTCGTAAATGGTCGACAGAAACGCGTGCGCCGACCTCAGCTGATCGACGGCACACTTGTCGATGAGTTTATTGCTCGAAACGCAGACCCGCTTTGGCTGCACCAGAACGAGATGTGGGAACTTTTTCCGCAGGATGTCGATGCCGAAACGACCGAGGAGTTCATAATCACAAACGAGGGACCATCATTGACCCCGTCCTCACATTCTCTCTCGAAAAAGGAAACTGTCGCATGCCAACATTCATATCGAACATCAAATTCAGCCAGCAGGGCATCAAAGACATCGGCCACACAACGAAGCGTGCGGCGATCTTCAAGGCTGAGGCCAAGAAGATGGGTGTGAAGGTCAAAGACATTTACTGGACCCTGGGCGAACACGACGGCCTGCTGATCCTGGAAGCCGCGGATGATGAAACGGCGACCGCAGCCATCCTGCATCTGGGAGCGATGGGCAACGTCCACACAACCACCTGCCGGGCCTTCACCGCCGCCGAGATGGACAAGATCGTGGCGAAGGTGCATGGCGGCTGATTCGTGAATGCGGGTGCCACGATGATGAAACCGACTGGTGAGCGGTCGATGTCCAATGAAGCAAGCCCTTCGTGATGAAGCGTGTGTGGCCTTGAAAACGTGGATGGCCTGGGAAAATCGCATACGGAATTGAGACGGATTCGAAGAGTGTCATGTGAAGTCGGCAGCGTTTTCCGAAATGTACCAGTAGGGAAAGACATGGACACGTCGCAAAACCAGTTCCTTACGAAGCACACCGAACACGGGGTTGTCGTCCTGACCTTCACCAAACCCACCCTCAATGCGGATGCGGTGATGGAGGCCCTCACCGTTATCAACGCCGATAATAGCCGGAAGGTCATACTCGATTTTCAGACCGTTCGCTTCCTTGTGGGTGGCAGTCTCCTCCCAGATCAAGAGCCAGTTACACCCCTCTGGAAACTCAGCAGACAGTTGACCGAAGAAGGAGGTCGGCTCGTCCTTTGCAACGTCGCCCCTGAAATCGTGGAAGTTATCCGTGTCATACGGTTAGACCGAATCATCGAGATTCTGCCTGATGCCAATGCCGCAATGGAGTGTTTGGCCAGACCGACTGAAAAGACTACGTCTAAATACTCCCACACGCAGAAGGCCCCGCTCTACCTGCTGGTCTACGCTCTCGCCGCCGTATTCCTGGCGTTGGGTTGGATCGTCCAAGATGCACCAACGATTCCTTGGCTGTTCCCGCCTATCGGCCTGCTGATGCTCGTGGTTGCCGCTTCGTTTCATCATTTGAAAGTCGAGGACCAGGGCGACGTGCTGTCAGTCCGCTTCGGTCCCATCCCATTGTTCCGCAAGACCGTGCAGTATTCCGACATCGTAAAGGTTGAAGTCGGTCGGACTTTGTTGCTCGATGGCTTGGGAATTCACATGAGTATCCGAGGCGGCTGGGTCTGGAATTTGTGGGGGCGGGATTGCGTGGTATTGTATCTGAACAAAGGCACGCTGCGTATCGGCACGAACGATGCCGAGAATCTGGCGGCGTTTCTGCGGAGTCGAGTGGTGACATGACAGCAAATCTCTTCGATAACATCCCGTCGCAGCTGCCCGACGAACTTTTCACGACGCTACATGACGCCGCCAACGTGCGCATCGAACGGATCGTCTCTCACGGCCACAACTCGCCACAAGATTTCTGGTACAATCAGCCGCAGCATGAGTGGGTGATTGTCTTGAAGGGAGCGGCGAGGCTTCGATTCGAAGATTGCACCGTGGAAATGAAGCCCGGTGACTTCAAGAACATCCCTGCCCATAAGAAGCACAGGGTCGAATGGACGACGCCGGATGAACCGACGATTTGGCTGGCCATTCACTACAACGTCCTGGAGGCCACAAGCTGATGAAGAAAGAGCGCAAGACTCCCAAGAAGGAAGGTGAGGTCCGGCTGCGCATCGTTCTGGTCGCTCCTCCTCCTGATGTGGACTACGGGGTTCAAGAGGGAAAGGGCAATGGCTATACGACCATCCAAAAGCAGCGGTCGAAGGATGCCGACCTCACGTTCGAGTTCACAGTAACAGTGAAGGATAATCGTGACGACGGTCTGCCGAACTTCCTTGGCCCGCTGACGCACGGACCGACGACGGGCCGTTTCATTTACATCAACATCGGAAAGTCCGCCGGACAGTTCGACTCTTGTTGGGATCGCCGCATCAAAGTTCCTCTTGGCAGCATTGCCTGGGAAATGATCGATAAGGCGTCAACGAACATGTTACTGGAAGCCCGGTTGCCCGGGACGGGTAAGGACGGCGGGCCGAGTTGCGCGACGGTGAAGCCCACAGAGGGCTGGATGCCAGGCAAGCGATGATTGGAACCGCCTCCGCGATCACAAATCTGCGTGGGGTGCGTTTCGTGACTCGGCGACGGGTGAAGCAACTCCGACACCGCTCGAACATTCGATTCACCCATTCATTTTTTTCGATTGCAGTGAAGTCCGCGGGTGAAGGAACTTGTTCGTCGTTCCATCCTTTATCAGTCGCACGCAGTCGACTCGAAACCAACGAGCCTAACCGCCAGCGTCGTGAATCGCTTCCATTCCCTC
>JANOZG010000871.1:0-5510 GCA_031429275.1 Planctomycetota bacterium | reverse complement strand
CGGGCGTACCGCCTGAATGCCTTCCGGAGTTCGTCCGAGCATTTGATAGGCCAGCTTGCCCACGGCAGCCCCACGCCCGACAACTCGGTACGTTCCTTTGGGCACAGCGACGACGGATGGCTCATCGATACGAATGCCCTCACCTGGCATACCGATCTGAGTGGACGTGGTCCCCAGATCGATCGCAAGATCGGAACAAAATCGTTTTCGAACCCAGGCCAGCATCCGTGCTTCCCTGATGACCACAAAAGACACCCGCGCGCACAACCGCAACAGCGGCGGCGTTAGGGCTGATTTTTACCGGCAAACCGGCAATTACCGCAAGACGCAGATTTTTGTCGCAAATTCGGCCTGAATCGCTGTGCAAGTCAGCAATAAACCGGCGAGCGGCTGTGCGTCAGCCCTCCGTGTCTGATCCCGGAATTCGCTTCACCGACACATCGGATATGCAAATTCGGCAGAGGTGAATCTGTCGGCGACCATCGGCTAATTTCTCGCTTCGTTTCGCTCGATCATCTTTGTTTGCTTAGCGAAAATCGAATATCCTCCGTAAGCATTGCAGGATTCTGTAAGTGCCAAACTGCCCGTCGAAATGGATGCCATCACCATGTTCAAACGCCCGTTCGTAATGTCTCTGCTGACATTCTTGATGTATTGCAGTATCGCAGCGACGCCCGGTTGCACGTCAAAAAAAACAACACCCGCGAACGCCGACAGCGCGAACGCCGCCACAAAGTCAAAAGAATCGGGTCTTGCGAACGAAGACGGCAGCGGTCTGACGGCGGACCAGGCTCGGGAGATTCTCAGCCTCCACACCCGCGGCATTGGACACCTGGAAAACAAAGAATGGGTCGAGGCAGAGTCGATTCTCCCTCAGATCTCCGAACGCTTGCCGGGCAGTATTGAGGCTGCAAAAAACCTGGCATCTGCGCGTGTGCTTTCATTGCTTGACAAGGAGTCTCCGTTTTCACTTTCGAAAGACCCAAAGGCGTACGCTGAAATGGTTCAAAAAGCGACATCGGCAATCGCAGCCTACGTCAAGTTGGCAAAAAGTGTCGAAGACAGAGCAATCGTTGAAGTGCTCGCTGGAAAACTTGCCGTGCTTGATGATTCGCCCACGAAGCCGCGAATGGAAGAGGGGCTCAAGCATCTTCGCGAAGCAACTTCGCTCGCTCCGGAACGTGGCGAGTATTGGTTCGCTCTGGCGCTGGCATTGAGCGGTCATCGAGACTATTCGGATTCTCCCGAATTGATTCAGACACTTCAGAAGACCAACGAAGTCGCACCCGAGAATCTGGCGGTGTTGGCGCAATTGCTTGAAAAGCAGGCTCTCGGATTGAACTCGAAGAACGAAAAAACAAAAGAACTCGCCAGCGATCTGCCAGAGACACTGAAGAAAGCCGTAGTTCTGTTAGAACCAATCAACGCTGCCATCAAGGCGCAGCGAAAAATTGACCTAATCGAAACCATCCAGAAGACACTCAGCACTCCCAACGCCAAACCCAACGCACAAATGGGATCAGCCATGATGGTGAAGAACCTGCTGGTTCCGGAATTGGCCACTTTGATTGACCTTCGCCGCATTGATCGCAATCTGTTGGAATACCTCACGATCGATCTGGCTGCGACTTTGCCGCTACAGGCAGACGTTCGAACCAGCCTGTTCGAAACAGCAGAACCTTCAGTCCTGCAGGCGTTTTCTATTGGAACAGGGCTGCCCGAAATTGCTGGCGCGACACACGTTCAGGCTCTCGACATGAATCTGGATGGCTATGACGATCTGGTCGTGGTGCAGGATGGACGCATTCGTGTTTATTCCCGCTCGTCTCCGGATGCGCAATCATGGTCCGTCATGATGGAGACACCGCAGGATGCAAATCCTGTTACGAGGTTTTTGCTTGCGGATCTTGACCGCGATTTTGATCGGGCTTTATCTGATATCAAGTCGCCGGCGTTGCTGCGAGACCGCGACGGAGACCGAAAAATCGTTACGGACGTGTCTGGCAAGCACCGCTGGTTTGACACCGACGCAGACGTCGTCACGTGGAGCGATACTGGTGTCGCGTTGTATCGCAATCAACTGAACGAAGATGGAAGTCGAAGCCTCGTAATGATGCCACAAACGGCGACAGTTGAAGGAATCAACGATGTTGTTGCCGGAGACCTCGAAGCGGACGGCGACCTCGACCTTGTCTTCGGCACGTCATCCGGCATTACCTTGTGGAAGAACCTGAATGACGGCGAGGCGTTTGAGCCAATAACGGCTGGAGTCAGCCTGCCCGAGCACCAAATCGTCTCCCTGGCCATCGCAGATTTCAATCGCGATTTGGCAATAGATATTGTCGGCATTTCTGGCGATGGAAAGGCCGGTTATCTGCAGAATATCCTTCACGGTCGCTTCCGCTGGATTGAAGGATTGCCAGTGGCGAAAGATGCTGTCAGTTTTGTCATTGATGAATGCAACAAAGATGGCAATTGGGATTTGATCACTTGTGGAGCCTCAGGGATTTCTATGATGCTTCCAAAACACAGCACGGAATTTACCGATGCTGACGTTAAAGAACTCAGCAAGTCTGATGCAAACTCAATCCATCGGGGCGATCTCGATAATGACGGACGGTCAGACTTCATCGCGACAGGAAAAAATGGGCTTTCGCTTCTGCGTGGCGTAGACGACGGCAGAATCGAAGACCTGTCCTTGCTGTTACCAACAGGACTTTCGGCGACCAGCGTGGCGACCACCGATGTCGATGACGACGGCGATCTGGATCTTGTGCTGACTCTTGCTGACGGCAAACTTGCGTGGCTGCAAAACGACGGCGGAAATAAGAACGAATGGATGGACGTCGTGGCACGACCTGTCGGCAAGGACGAACAGTTTCCGTCGCAGCGTGTCAACATGCACGCGATCGGCTCAGTAATCGAAGTCCGAGCAGGTGCTGCTTATCAGGCTCACATCATCGACTCCCCGCACATGCGTTTAGGACTCGGCAAAGCTAAAGCGGTTGATACCATTCGAGTCATATGGACAGACGGCGTGCCTCAGAATATCACGGATACAAAACTGCTGCGTGCTCGGCTGGGAATTCTCGCGCCGCAGATTCTGAAAGGATCATGCCCTTACATTTACACATGGAATGGAGAGCGTTTCGAATTCTTCAGCGATTGCTTGTGGGCCGCTCCACTGGGTCTGGTGCAAGCGACCGGCGACATGGCTCCGATAAGAGAATGGGAAAATCTGCTTATTCCCGGCGATAAACTGAAACCACGTAATGGACAATATGTGCTGCAGATCACAGAAGAACTTTGGGAAGCAGCGTATTTCGATGAGGTTAAACTTGTTGCGGTCGATCATCCGGCAGACGTTTCGATCTTTACGAATGAGAAGGTCGGTTCTCCCGACATGGCCGCTCACCGAATTCACACAGTCAAGAATGCTCAGCTACCGGTAACTGTGCGTGATGGTTTGGGCAGAGATTTGCTTCCCGGTCTAACGGCGATGGATGGTAATTATGTGCAGCCTTTTGCCGGACGCATCATGCAGGGCGTCGTCGATGAATGGACGATGGAATTCGATCTCGGGAAACTCGGTGATGATCAGGGAACAAAGCCAGACAATGTCCGATTATTTCTGCTCGGCTGGGTATTCCCGACGGATACATCACTCAACCAGGCCATTGTTCAGAATCCAACGATTGATCCACCTGCACCGCCGTCGTTGGAAGTCATCAATGCTGACGGGGAATGGCAAACCGTTCGGCCTTTCATCGGATTTCCAAGCGGCAAGACGAAAGCGATGGTTATCGACATCTCCGACGCATTCCTGACGGACGATTACCGCATTCGCATTCGATCGAGCATGGAACTGTATTGGGATCAGTCGTTTTTCACGGTCAACGAATCAGACGCCGAAACAGCCTCGCAGGCTTGCGAACTTCAATCTGCAGATCTTCACTATCGAGGTTTCTCACACCGCGTTTATGCCGACAACTCATTGTTCCGCAATGGCCATGCACCAGAGAGTTACGACTACGATTCCGTCTCGACCGAACCGCGCTGGAATGAAATGATGGGCCGATTCACGCGGTACGGTGCAACGACCACCCTGCTTGAATCGCAGGATGACCACATGGTTGTTATGGGGCCCGGAGATGAGCTGACAATTTCGTTCGCAGTGCCGACATCGCCGCCGCCTGCTGGCTGGAAACGCGACTTCGTGCTGTACAATGTCGGCTGGGACAAAGATGCAGATTTGAACACGGTCTACGGACAATCGTCTGAACCGTATCCATTCAAAGCAATGCTGAAGTACCCGATCGCTCCTGATGAAAGTCAGCCTGTTACGCCGGAGTACTTGCAATACATGCAGGAATTTCAGACCCGCGAATACACTCCATTCAGGTTTCGAGATGCCGTGCGTAAACCGTAATGCAGCACGTAGGACGGGACTCCAGTCCCGTCCTGACATATACACATCAGGACCGGTCTGGAGACCCGTCCTCCGAACTAGCGCCGTCGTGCTCGCTGCGACCATTGTTATTTCGTCCGGATGTTTCGCCCAGGACACTCCCTCGATTCTGCCGTTCACAACCACCGACCACATCACGATTCGCGATGGAAATTCGCTACGCACGAAAGTAATCTCCGGCGTCATCGAAGACCTTGCCGGGCAATCCGTAGTTTTGCGACGTGGCAGTAATGCCGTTGAAGTTTTCAAACTGCGTGAAATTGAATCCCTCCAATTCGGCAAGACACCAGCTTTTGACGAGGGACTCCGCCACCTTCAGAATCACGAATGGACTCGTGCAATCGATACGCTGTCAATCGCGGAAACGACCGAACCACGAGAGTGGGTTGTTCGCGAAATCCAGGCGTCGCAGGCCGAAGCGCTGCGAGCGGCAGGCAGGTTTGATGAATGCATCAAAGCGGTGGAGATCATCTACGAGCATGATCCGAATACACGGCATCTTAACCTATTGCCGCTTGTCTGGGATGAACGACTTTCACCAGAGCATCGGATCAGCGCTAGTCCAAATGACTTGAAATCTCCGTCACTTCTTCGACAGCTGGTTGCTGCCGCGGCACTCCTGCAGAATCCGATGCATGAACATGCCGCTGCCGCAATTTTACAGACATTGAAGACGGGCCCTCGTGCGGCCATCCAGCAACTCGCCGAATCACAACTCTGGCGAATTCGGCTGCTGCATCCTGAAAACCTCCGTGCATCTGAAACCGAAGGTTGGATGCTGCGAGTACGAGATTTTGACAAACGCCAGCGATCCGGCCCGGAATTCATCATCGGCCGCGCGCTGCTCGCAGTTCATGACTACGACAACGCCAGCACAAGTCTGCTCTGGATGCCACTTGTGGCACCACTTGACCCACCGACAACGATGGCATGCAGGAACGAGGCGATTGGTGCGTTGAAACTCTCAGGCAGAATTGCCGAAGCCGCACAGTTGCAGAGTGAGTAGGACGGGTCTCCAGACCCGTCCAGACACCAACTCAAT
>JANOZG010000870.1:0-4278 GCA_031429275.1 Planctomycetota bacterium | reverse complement strand
ACTTACGCACATTGTTCGCAACTCCGTCGATCACGGAATTGAGCCTGCGGATGTTCGGATAAAAGCTGGCAAGCCGGCTCAGGGCACACTGTGGCTGCGAGCTTATCACGAGGGCGGTCAGGTCAATATCGAAATCGCAGACGACGGTGCCGGAATCAGCGTTGACCGTGTGCGTCAGAAGGCTGTCGAAAAAGGGATGGTGACGCAGGAGCAAGCTGCCGCGATGTCCGATCGCGAAGCAATTCAAATGATTCTCCTGCCGGGATTTTCAACGGCTGCCAAGGTAACGAACGTGTCAGGCCGCGGCGTTGGCATGGACGTCGTCAAGACAAACGTTGAGAAGATCGGCGGAACACTGGAAATTCACAGCGTGGTTGGGAGTGGAACAACGCTGCGAATCAAGATTCCTTTAACTCTGGCCATTATCCCGGCGTTAATCGTAACGACAAGCGGAGATCGATATGCCATCCCACAGGTCAGCCTGTTGGAATTAGTTCGGCTGGAAGGCGAGCAGGTCAAACAGAAAATCGAATACGTTCACGGTGCCCCGGTCTATCGCCTTCGTGGCAAGTTGCTGCCACTGGTGTATCTGAATCGGGCGTTGGGGTTGCATGCCAACCCATGCGATGCGACGGGACTCAGTTCGAGTGGAGACAACATTGACGCAGCGATCAACATCGTCGTGCTGCGAGCCAACGATCGTCAATATGGTCTGGTTGTTGACAAGGTGAATGACACAGCGGAGATCGTCGTCAAGCCTCTCAGCCGCCAGTTGAAGGGACTGAGTGAATACGCCGGCACCACGATCATGGGCGATGGCACCGTGGCCTTGATTCTGGATGTCATGGGCTTGGCCATCGGTGCCGGGTTAACTGCCGAAATGAAAGAAAACCAGCACGCCGCCAACATGAAGGACGCCAATCACGCTGGCCAGGAGACTCAAACTCTGCTGGTGGTGGACCTTGGCGATACGCGTCGCTTTGCATTACCAACCTCGATGGTGGCTAGGCTGGAAAAAATTCCACGCACTGCCGTTGAACAAACGGATGGACGCGAGGTCATTCAGTATCGCGGCGAAATCTTACCGATCGTCCGTCTCGCAAATATCTTTGGAGCCGCGAACTATGGTGAACCTGAACCAGAAGAACTTCAGATCATCGTCTACGCCGAACAAGACTACAACTGCGGCTTTGCAGTGAATCGAATCGTGGACATTGTAGATACAGAGCTTCGGCTGCAGCAAAGGAATGGACATAGTGACAATCTGCTCGGGACAACCGTGATTCAGGACCGCGTCACGGATGTGCTGAATCTATGCAACCTCGCAAGGCTTTGAGTGGAGTGAATGTCCGATGAGGAATCTCAAATGACCAATGAGTAGCAAGATTGTTGTCATACGATTTAAGCCTAACGGGCTGACCCTTTGTCAGCCCGCGGCAACGCCCGAGGAATCCAACAGTCACCAACCCGGGGTGTTGCCGCTGGCTGATATAGAAACGGCCCGTTGGCCCTGAAACACTCCTTTGTTCCCTGCAAACCTTACCTAAACCGATACTGGCCGCAATCGCCGGCACCCCTGAACACCGAACACGGATTCCCAATGACTGCGAAACACCAACTCTGTACGTTCTACGTCGGCGACTTATTCCTGGGCATCAATGTGCAACAGGTTCAGGAAGTCATCCGTTACCAGGAAATGACTCGCGTGCCGCTGGCACCGATCGCGATCCGTGGACTGATTAATCTAAGAGGACAAATCGTCACGGCGATTGACCTGCGTTGCTGGCTTGGTATGCAGAAGCGAGAACCCAATGAACTGCCGATGAACGTGATCGTTCGCGACGGCAGCAATGCTGTCAGCCTGCTGGTTGATCGCATCGGTGATGTGATTGAAGTCGACGATGAACACTTCGAATCACCGCCCTCAACGGTAAGAGCCAGCGTCCGTGGACTGATTCAGGGAGCTTACAAGCTTTCTGATCGATTGTTGCTGCTGCTGGATACCGGTCGATCGCTCGCGGAAGTGGATTCCAGATCCCCTTCCAACGGGAGACTTGCGAGTTAACCGTCAACAGCACGGCGCCGGAAGGCCATTGACTTTATCGTTTAACCCGTGGCCGACAGGCCAGGCCGCACATCAACCCGGCCTGTCGGCGACAGGTTAAACGGCAGCTGCCGGAACCAACTTTAGTTCAGCAGTGCTAGCGCCGTTCCGCTCACCCTGAATGTGTAAACTCGATCTTTAGACCCCAAACCCAACCGACCCTTTTTAATCAGACAGGAATGACTTCAAATGACGATGACCCCGACTGCTCCAAAATCCTCGTGGTATCAGCCAAAGAGCCTGAAAACCAAGCTCTTAATCTCCTTCCTCGTGCTGGGTCTGGTCCCGATGGTGATTGTGGGAGTGCTGTCGTATTGCACTGCCTACGAGGCATCATTCGATCTCGCCGGGCAGCGCATGCGATCCACGGCAGTCGACTTGTCCGACAAGATTGACCGCAATTTGTTTGAGCGGTACGGCGATGTGCAGGCGTTTGCTTTCAATCCGATGGCTCAGAGCACACCTGAAAACATGGTTCAAGCCATTAACTTCTACACGGTTAATTATGGCTGTTACGACCTGATGATGATCGCTGATCCTGAAGGAAAGATCGTTGCTACCAACACGGTGAGTTTTGACGGGAAGCCACTCGACACTGCCCGGCTGATCGGACGGAGCGTCAAGGGACAGGATTGGTTTGAGAGCTGCGTCAGCGGGCAGGTTGCGCCTGGCAAGACGTTTATCAGCGACGTCAGGGAAGATCTGGAAACGGCGGAGATCTGCCGCAACGGGGGTCTGACGATGAACTTCTCCGCCCCGATCCGCAATCCGGAAGGCAAGATCGTCGGCGTATGGTCGAATCGTGCGTCAGTCGATCGAACGGTTGGTGAAATCTCTTTAGCATTGGAAACCGAACTTCAGACTACCGGACTGGACTTCGAAGTACAGATTCTTAACAGAAACGGCCTGATTCTGCGGGACATGGATCCCAAAGTGGTTCTGCGGCTCAATCTTGTCGAAAAAGGCCTTCAAGCCGCCAAACTGGGTGCAGATGGTCAATCCGGCTTCTTCCAGGAAGAGCATCTCCGGAAGAAGATCATGCAGATCAACGGCTATACACAGCAAAAAGGTTACGGACCGTATTCAGGATTCGGGTGGATCGTACTCGCACGCTGCGCTTCTTCTGAGGTCCTCATCGCCGCGAATTCGATCCGCAATTTTGTTGGCTTGATTGGCCTTGCCGCGGCGGTCGCTCTGATTGTCATCGGAATCTGGCTCGCGGTCGGGATCTCAAAGCCTGTCCAGCAGACGGCGGCAGCGATTGAAGCACTGGCCCAGGGTGACCTTTCGACACGGCTGTCGATTCGAAGCGGCGACGAACTCGGCCGCATGGGTCGATCACTGAATCTTGCTCTGGAAGGTATCAGTTTAGCCGTTGATGCCCGTAAAGTGGACTGGACACAAGTAGGTGAGCAACGTCGCAGCCTGGTGGAAGCGGATGCAAAGATGGCCGCAGTCAGCAAAGCGCAGGCTGTCATCGAATTCCAAATGGACGGTACGATCACAGTCGCAAATCAGAATTTTCTATCGACAGTCGGGTACTCTCTTGACGAAATCAAAGGCAAACATCACAGCATGTTTGTGGGAGACAGCGAGAAGAATTCTCAGGAATACCGAGAATTCTGGTCACGCCTCAATCGTGGCGAGTGGCAGCCTGGGGAGTTCAAGCGAGTCGGCAAAGGTGGCAAGGAAGTCTACATTCAGGCATTCTACAATCCGATCCCTGACGCTGATGGAAAGCTGGTCAAGGTCGTGAAATTCGCAACGGACGTCACTGCTGCTGTTGTGGCTCGTGCCGAATCTGCTCGTCTGCAGCAAGAAGCTGCCAAACTGGATCAAAAGAAAGCGGAGGAACTGTCTCGCATCCTCGAGCTGGTCAATTCGAATGCTTCGACATTGGCATCCTCAGCTGAGGAACTCACCGCCGTCAGTTCTCAAATGGCCTCTAACGCCGAAGAGACATCCAGGCAGGCAAATGTTGTTTCGGCAGCGTCAGAACAGGTCAGCAAAAACGTACAGACCGTGGCGACAGGTGTTGAAGAAATGAATGCAGCGATTCGGGAAATCGCCAAGAACGCCAGTGACGCCGCTCGTGTGTCACAGAAAGCCGTCGCAACAGCAGCCACTGCCAACGCAACAATCGGTAAACTCGGAGAAAGCAGCCTGGAAATCGG
>JANOZG010000869.1:0-11625 GCA_031429275.1 Planctomycetota bacterium | reverse complement strand
CCTCGAGATTTCTGGTCCGCTGGATTAGTTGACTGGCGCGCGGCTGGGCGACAGCCCTCCGTGTGGAATTGCTAAAAGCTCGGAGGGCTGACGCCCAACCGCTCGCCATTCAAAGGATCGCTTCAGACACAGCTGAAGCCTGTCCACCATTGGCGACGATCGAACCCCGCGAATCTCCCAATTCGCCGCACCTCTGTCATTTACTTCGGTTCGCTCAGTTTTCATGATATCCGGATGTTTCTAAAGAACTCCGAAGTCTGAGCCGGGCGAATCGCAATGCAGCGTATTGTTTTTACTGTGTACTTTCTGGCGAACATAGCTGCAGCAGCGATAGCAGCACCAGACCAGACGTCGACCCCACAGGAAGCGTTGCGCTCCAATCCTCCGAACGTGTACGCGATTACCGGTGCAATGGTCGTGGCTCATCCAGACGCAACACCGCAACCTGCGACCATTGTTGTGCGACATGGCAGAATCGAAGCCATCGGAAAAGATGCACCAGTTCCTGCCGATGCTAAAGAAATTAAACTTTCTGGCAAGACGATCTACGCCGGATTTATTGATGCCTATTCAGAGCAAACGATCTCCACTGATCGACTCAACGGTTCCGCACGCTACTGGAACGGACAGATCACGCCCCAACTTTCGGTCGCCGATCAATTGCCCATCAATCCAGATGCAGAGTCACTTCGCAAGCAAGGATTTATCGCACAATTAGTCGCTCCGGCCGATGGGATCATCAAAGGCCGAAGCGCGTTGGTGTCATTGACTGGGAACGACCTGAACTCTGCATTACTGGCGAGAGACGTCGCTCAACATATGAGATTGACGATTCTGAAGCCCAACCGCAACAGCTATCCAAGCAGTCCGATGGGTGCCGTCGCATTAGCGAGACAGGCAACGTACGACGCGCAATGGTATCGCGATGCTCACGCGGCCTTTACTGCTGACAGTTCTCTTCCACGCCCCGAGCAGAACGATGCACTTGCAGCACTGCAAGCAGTTGTCGATGGCTCAATGCCGATTATTGTATCGACTTCGAATGAACAATTTGCCTTGCGTGCCGACAGATTCGCGGCCGAGTTTGGTCTGACGCTGATCATCAAAGGCAGCGGCACCGAATACCGTCGACTGGCTGAAATCGCAGCGACGAAACGACCATTGATCTTACCGCTCGCATTTCCAAAGCCACCTAATGTATCGACACCGGAAGCCGCTCAGGATGTCACTCTGGAATCAATGCTGCACTGGGATATCGCTCCTGAAAACCCAGCCAGAGTCGATGCTGCAGGAATACGATTCGCATTCACAACAGATCGCCTCGCATCGAAGAATGACTTCCTGAAGAACCTGCGGAAAGCCGTCAAACGCGGCTTGTCACCCAGCTCTGCCTTGCGAGCACTCACCGTAACACCCGCGCAGATGTTGGGTGTTGAAAAGCAGTTGGGAACACTGGAGTCCGGTCGCATCGCCAGTTTTGTCGTGACTGATGGCGATTTGTTTGATAAAAAAACGAAGATCACGGAAACCTGGATTGATGGTATTCGCTTCGAACATTCGCCAAACGCTTCGCGAAAAATCGATGGCCATTTTGAACTCCAGATCGAGCCGGTGGCTGAGTTGCCAGATCGTCTGTACATGGAACTGACTGAACAGGACGGCAAGTTGAAGGGCCGCATTTCGCGACAACCCGTACCAGCTTCAGCACAACGCATCGACAAGTCGAATCCGCCTGAAGACGAAGACGCCAAAGGCAAGCAACCAGCCGTTAAAGAAGGCGATCAACCCGCAGCAGACAATGCAGTTGCAGACGCTGCTGTTGCAGACGCTGCCAATCCGCCTGAGTCTGATGCTGCAGAAAAATCGAGTATCGCGAAATCGAAGGATATTCTTACGCTCGAAAGTGTCAAACTTCAGGACTCTGCCGTTTCCGTAACATTCAATGGTAAAGACTGGGGCATCGATGGCGTTGTTCGAATCTCACTCACGCTGACCGAGTTGTTCTCTTTGACGCAGAACGCAGACACGACTCAGCCCGCGCCCGACAATCAGGTGTTGGCCATCGGCAGCGTGACATGGCCGGACGGGAATTCACCCACCGCCAATATGATTCGCGTTGGAGCGCCGGCCGAGCCAGAAAAGAATGACGATGCAAACACGGATGCTGAAGAAAAAAAGAAAGAAGACGAGGGGACGGCTGACGACGAGAAACTGGAGCAGGCATCGTTCGAAATCAATTATCCGTTGGGAGCGTTTGGTCGTACCGAACCACCACCTGTTTCAGCAGCGGTTGCATTCGTACATGCGAAAATCTGGACCTGCGGTCCGGATGGCATCATCGAAGACGGCACTTTGCTAATCGACAATGGCGAAATTGTGGCCATCGGAAAAGACATTAATATCCCTGATGATACAACTATCGTTGATGCCACAGGCATGCACATTTCGCCAGGCATCATTGACTGCCATTCGCATATGGCGACAGACGGAGGCATCAATGAATTCACTCAGGCGATCACATGCGAAGTGCGTGTTGGCGACTTTGTGGACGCCAACGACATCACAATTTATCGCCAGCTGGCGGGGGGTGTCACGACGGCGAATATTTTGCATGGTTCCGCAAATCCGATCGGAGGCCAAAATCAGGTCATTAAACTTCGTTGGGGCATGCCCGGCCAGGACATGAAGTTTGCCGAAGCTCCGCAGGGTGTGAAATTCGCGTTGGGTGAAAACGTCAAGCAAAGCAACATGCCTAATGCGGGAAGTCGATATCCACAGACTCGCATGGGAGTCGAGCAGCTTTTCCGCGATTCATTTGAAGCGGCTCGCGACTATGCCACAAAAATGGATGCATGGCAGAGCGACCGTCGTGGCCTGCCGCCGCGTCGAGACCTTGAACTGGATGCCTTACGCGAGATTGTTGAAGGCGATCGTTGGATTCATTGTCATAGTTATCGTCAGGATGAAATCCTGGCGCTGCTGCGAATTCTGGAAGAGTACAACGTTACGATCGGCACGTTTCAGCACATTCTGGAAGGATACAAAGTCGCCAACGAAATGGCGAAACACGGTGCGATGGCATCCGCATTTTCGGACTGGTGGGCTTATAAGTTTGAAGTCATTGACGCCATTCCGCACGCAGGAGCGCTGATGCATAATCAGGGGGTCGTCGTGTCCTTCAATTCGGACGACAACGAACTGGCGCGACATCTGAATCAGGAAGCCGCCAAGGCCATCAAATATGGCGGAGTCGCACGGGAAGAGGCATTGAAGTTTGTCACACTGAATCCAGCACGCCAGCTGCGTATCGAGCATCTAGTGGGCTCGCTGGAGCCCGGCAAGCACGCGGACTTTGTCGTGTGGAACGGTGATCCGCTTTCTAACTTTACACGCTGCGAACAAACATGGATTGATGGTCGACGCTACTTTTCACGTGACGATGACGCTCAAATGCAGGAAACGGCATTGAAAAAACGTAACACACTGATTCAGAAAATCCTGACGTCTGGTGAAGGTCAGGCGAAACCGGATCAAACTGATGCGGACCCAGCGGCACTCTGGCCTCGCTACGATGAATTCTGTAAGCACTTCAAGTTTCAGAATGGAATGAAGTAGAACGGTCAAATTACAGCGGCATCGCGTTCACGGATACAGTCAATAGATTCGAGCTGATAGATATGAAACGAATTTCAAAAGTGACATTTGCGTTACTTATATGCATCGGCGTTACATCCGCCTTCGCGTCTGACCAAATCCCCGGTGCACCGCAGAAGAAGCCGATCGCCCTGATAAACGGCACACTGCATCCGGTCAACGGGCCTTCCATTGATGACGGCACCTTGGTATTCGACAACGGAAAAATCGTAGAGATGGGACAACGCATGAAGCCGCCGAAAGGTGCCGACGTGATTGACCTCAAAGGAAAACATATCTACCCTGGCCTGATCGAATCCTGTTCTAATCTTGGACTAACAGAGATTTCATCAGTCCGTGCGACGATTGATATTTCTGAATCCGGCTCGCTTAATCCCAATATCAGCGCACATGTCAGCGTGAATCCTGACAGTGAGCTGATTCCTGTCACACGAGCGAACGGAGTACTGATCTCCGTCAGCGCGCCGTCGGGAGGACTTGTCAGCGGAAAAGCCAGCGTGATGCAACTTGATGGCTGGACCTATGAAGACATGACGCTGAAACCCGATTGCGCGATGGTCATTCAGTGGCCTCGCTCTGCTCCTGCAATTGAGCCAGGTCCGGGGCTACCAATCCCTGAGCTACAGCTTGATCGAGATCGCAATCGCACGAAAGCCCTGAAGGATCTGCGAGAACTTTTTGAGCACACAAGAACCTACATCAAAGCCCGTGCTAATAATCCTTCAGAGCAGGCTTTCGACAGCCGTCTGAACGCCATGATTCCAGTGATCGAAGGCAACATACCGCTATTGATTGCAGCAGACAGTGCCCACCAGATTCAAGGGGCAGTGGCGTTTGGTGTTGAGCAGGGCGTGAAAGTCATTTTGCTCGGCGGCCACGATGCAGAAATGTGTGCTGAGTTACTGCGTCGTTACGATATTCCTGTGATCATCGATGCCATCTACAAGATCCCACGAAGAACCCACGAAGATTATGATTCGGCATACTCTCTGCCCGAACGACTGCGGCAGGCCGGGATTAGATTCTGCATTTCGACGACTGGCAGATCAGAAACATGGAACACGCGAAACCTGCCCTACCATGCCGCAACGGCCGCGGCCTATGGTCTGCCGCAGGACGAAGCCCTGAAATCAATTACCCAATATTCGGCAGAAATTCTGGGAATCGCAGATCGCGTCGGAACGCTGGAAGTGGGTAAGGATGCGACAATCTTTGTTAGCGACGGCGATCCATTGGAAACAGAGACACAAGTCACCGCCGCCTGGATTCAAGGTCGCAAAGTTGACCTGACCAGCCACCACACTGAACTTTACGACAAATATCAAATCAAGTACCGACAGTTGAAGGGCCAGCGATAGAAGCGGGCGTGTTCTGCGACGTGAGCCTGAGGCGCTAGCCGATTTCTCACTGTCGAATCGTATCGCGTCTCAGGCTTAACGGGTACTTATGGTTCTGCCGCTCGACTTACGTGCGCCAGGCGCATGCCGCTCGCCCCATCCGAAAACAGTACTTTAAGTTCATTTGACAACACGTTATGATGGCGACGTTCGTTTTCACCTGAACATGGAACATCGTCATGTCGATCGCTGAGATTCCAAAAACCTCCAATTCCGTTCCGCCTCTGCAGCCTGGTGATCGGCTCCATCGAGCGGAATTTGAACGACGTTACAACGCGGTGCCCGACTGCAAGAAGGCGGAGCTCATTGAAGGAGTTGTGTACGTGGCATCAGCCACTCGTCTGCGTCATGGTCAAAATCAGAGCCGACTGATTACATGGATCGGCAACTACGTCGATTCGACGCCTGGCACCGATTGTGCTGACAATGCCACAAATCGACTGGACAACGACAACGAACCGCAGCCGGATCTGGCTTTGTTCATTGACCCAGTCTGCGGCGGGCAAACACGAGTCAGCGATGATGGTTATTTGACGGGACCAGTGGAATTTGTCGCAGAAGTATCCGTTTCAAGCGTGTCGCTGGATCGTGGCCCCAAACTGCGGACATACGAACTTCACGGCGTCCGCGAATATCTCATCTGGCGAGTGGACGACAAGATGTTTGAGTGGTACGTCCTGCGTGACGAGGGGTTCCAGTTGCAACCGCTGCCGGAGGATGGGATCTACCGCAGTGAAGTTTTTCCTGGCTTGTGGCTGAATGCTGCCGCCATGCTGCAGCGTGACGGGAAAAACGTCATGAAAATACTGAACGACGGCTTGGCGACAGCTGAGCACGCTACGTTTGTTACAGAACTCGCAAATCGCCGAAAGTCATGACTAATATCTAAGGGACACATCATGGGACCGCGAGCTGTCTTTCTGGCACTGATTGCTATTGTGCTGATGTCAATTGCAAACACCTCGCAAGCGGAATCTGTTTCGAAGGAATTCCGTTCATTGGTGCCGCGACAAATCATGCCATTGCTGCACACGCCTGAGATTCACCAGGAACTGAAATTCAGTAAGACACAAGTCGCTGAGCTGGAATCGCTGTTTTCCGAAATCGACAGTTCGTGGTTTCAATCCCGAAATCTGCCAGACGAAAAACAACTGCCGATCCTTGATTCGATCGATCAACGTGTTCACAAGTGGCTTGAAGATCATACGACACAAGAACAACGGGAAAGGCTTTGGCAAATTGAATTGCAGGCGCAGAGCGTTCGAATGTTGCTGCGTAAGGATCTTGCGGACAAGCTGAAACTGGAATCGTCGCAGCAGAATCGCTTTGCAGAACTTGCCCGCAGCACCGTGACAGCGCAGGCTGCGTTGCAAAAGGCACTCAATCAAGGCGAATCCAGTGACGATCTGCAATCCAAAGCGACAGCGGCGACAAAGGCTGAGGAGGAGGCTTTGAAGAAAGTCCTGAAGCCAGAACAGCAGAAGCTCCTGGTCACATTGATTGGCCAGCCGTTTGAGCTTTCCAAACTGAATCGCATCTATCCGATGGCACCTGAATTCGTGCCGGTCACAAGTTGGGTGAATTCCAAACCGTTGACATTGAAAGAACTGCGTGGCAAAGTTGTGCTGGTCCACTTCTATGCATTTCAATGCCACAACTGCCACGCGAATTTCGAAATCTATCGCCGCTGGCATGACCAGTTGCGCAGCAAGGGCGTTGAGGTGGTGGGAATACAAACGCCAGAGACTGCTCAGGAGCGTGATCCATCGGCAGTAAAATCTGCAGCGGCAGAACGCAAACTGGAATTCCCGATTCTTGTGGATTTGGAATCAAAGAACTGGGCTGCCTGGGGCAACACAATGTGGCCGACCGTCTATGTTGTCGACAAGAACGGATACATTCGTCACTGGTGGCAGGGGGAGCTGAACTGGAAAGGTGCCACCGCCGACAAGACGATCGAAAACGTCGTCGAGCAGCTTTTGGCGGAACAGGTTGGAAGTTAAATCGTAGGACGGGACTCCAGTCCCGTCCTGACACAGATTGTCAAGCACTGCCGCTGAGTGTCGTCATTCCATTATCGCCCCCAGGCAGCTCACGCACATTCCCTGCACATAGACACCAACGACAACGCCGTCGGCTGAAAGCGCGACGGCGTTGTTGAGATCTGATGTTCGGTCTTCGTTCATGTTGCAGGGAGCCCGGTAAACTCAGCCTGCATTTCGAAGTCGTCCAACAATGCGTTCAAAATCATCGTTGTTGCCGAAGTGAATCACGATCTGGCCTGCGTTGTTTTTCTTCTGTTTAATGTCAATCTTCGCGCCCAGATGGCCTCGCAGAAAATCCTGCAAACCGAGCACATGATTTGATGGGCCTGTCGGCTGATCGCCCTGCGGCTGATCAGTGGACTCAGTTCCATTCGGAAGTGGCAGTGTCCCGGCTCGCAGCATCTCACGGACAATGTCCTCAACGCGACGAACGGACAGCTGTTCTTCTTCTATTTGTCGTGCCAATTCAGTCTGCTGAACCTCTGACAGCGGCAACATTGCTTTTGCATGGCCGCCCGAGATCTTGTTTGCTCGAACGAGCTGTTGAACAGAATCCGGAAGTTCCAACAGACGCAACATATTGCTGACCGTCGCGCGATTCATGCTCAGCTGTCGGCCAAGCTCTTCGATTGTTCCGCCAAAGCGGTCCAGGTAGTCTTTGAATGCAGCAGCCTTTTCAAGCACATTCAGATCTTCGCGTTTGATATTCTCTTCCAGCGCGGCTTCGGTGGCCTGACGGTCTTCAAACTGAATGACGCGGCACGGCACTGTTTCCAATCCGATCTGTTGAGCCGCTCGCCAGCGACGTTCACCAGCAATCAGTTGATAGCCAGCTTCACCATCGGTCCGAGCACGCACAAGCAATGGCTGAAGCAATCCATGCTTCCGAATGCTTTCGCTAAGTTCATCGATGGAGGCTTGTTCAAATTCTCGACGCGGCTGAAATGGGTTGCGTTCGATGAGTTCCATCGCGATTTCATCGGAAGCCGGAGCTGGCGGTGCCGACAATGCATGCATCGGAATTGTGGATGGCGTTTGGCCAAATTGGCCATAATGCTCATCTGAGCCGCCACCGCCAAGAAGTGCATTTAGACCCCGGCCCAGTCGTCGCTTAAAAGGGCCTGGACTTGACTGATCGTGTTCTACTGCATGCGCTTCCATGTGACAGCCCCAATCGAAAACTATTGAACCACTTGTGAGGACGGATTGTTTGCCGCGTTGTAGATTCTGCTCGACGCGCCGCGAATCCGTGCAATCATCGCCTGTTCGGATAATCGGCACGTCTGCCACACTCGGTACAGTCGGGTATTCAGAATTCCGACGCATGGCACAGTTCTGCAGTTTTTGCCGGTTTGAAGACCACACGGAATGGCCTTATCGTGACCAGACACTGCACAAAATCGCCGGGGACTTCTGGCAAATCCCACGACACAAAATCGTTCTGCCCCAGCAACGATGCGGGGCAATGACGAAAAAAGCCCGAAACATGGTTCGGGCTTAGCGAAGAAAGGATTGTCACTTTGTTCTTCGATTCGAGTGGAAAACTCCTGCTCCACCATGTTGGAGGTTGTGTACCATGGCCACAAGCATGCAGTGACTCAGTTATCGTAGTCAACAACGATCACACCGTTGCCCGACTTGATGTCGATTTCATATCGTCCGTAGTCCAGGCAGATTCGTGTCCGGCAAGGTGATATCTGCAGATCAAGAAGTTGGCACCGTGGAACAAAAATCTGAACGTAGACGAGGCGTTCTACAATCTCATGCTCGCACATGTTCGGGTCACGCACTGCGATTACCACCGGCACTGCATTGGGAGCAATATTGCATTCATCCTGAACCACGACGCACGTGGCCAAGGGAACCTGACAGTCAATAAACTGGCCAAGCTGAAAGTGAACTGGTACGACATGTGGATACACCGGGACGGACGGATATACAGGAACCGGTGGAAGAACCTGCACGGGCTGAGGGGCTGGTACGTAAACAGGTGTACCACAACTTCGAGTTTGTCTTCCATTTGCACCAAACTGCAGACTGATCTGCAGGTTGCTGTTCCTGCGTGCAGAAGGCGCAACATAGTGATTTGGTCGAAGATTGACAGTGTTAACCGAAGGCCGACTTATTCCTGTATCTCCGTATTGCATTCCCGGTCCATGTCCGCCGTACCCCTGATCGTCGCTGTATCCTTGATCGCGGCTGTATCCTTGATCGCCAAAAGCGGCACCGTCATGTTCGTGACCATGATGTCCAACAGGCTGGACGGCGACCGGAGCACTGCGGCGCCCAGCGTTACCGTTAAGAGCATTCAGGAAGTTTACGATATCGTTGGCTTGAGTCGTAGAAGCTGTCGTTAGCAGCAGTGCGATCAGAGTTACGCCGCGTGTCACAGTTGTTTTCATGGCCATCTACCCTTCATCTTGATTGATATGTTCCGCGACATCCGTTCGTTGTGTCGCCTTATCCATCAAGAACACTTATCGTGCCATTCAGCGTGCTGGTTTCGTAAGTCGTTTTGTGGAAACGCTTTATAAAATAATGTCGAAATGGACTGCAGAAACTGCGGTGTGCTCATTTCGAGGAATTCGAAGTCAAGATGAATACAATAATCTCTACCGCAAGGAGTTAGTGACTGCCTTGTCATTAATGCGTTGATGGAACAGGTGGCTGGACTGAGCGGAGCGAGGGAAACTGCGGAGTTCCTGGCTGGCGCCAACCAACGTCGGTCACCCATCAAGTCATTGTTGACAAGCATCAGTCACGGCTTGTTGTCGTGTGAGCTTTGCGGCTGAATGAAGAGTGCTTTTTGAGCCAAATTCCTGTTGTGTCAATAACGCATTCACGATAAAAACGGGAATTGGAGCGTTTTGGCCGATGCAAACGGGTTTCGGTATTGTCAGGTGTTCTTTAAACGCTATCAATTCACGGACTTTGCGAATTTGGGCGGAGTCTCTTCATTCGCGATCGTTTTTCACTCACCGACACTTCCTTGAAAAAAAGTCTTTGTTTTAAGGTGACTGCCGTGCAGCCGCAACCCTATCAGGTTGGCGATTTAGTCGTCTACACTCTGCCAAAGCAAAGTCCAACTCCTGGACCTCGCGCAAGGTCAATCCATCCGTCACGCATGGGTGACGACTATAGTTACCTTGTTGATAAGTTCTGGATGGTGGCTGAAGTCTTGTCGAACAATCAACTGAGGCTTGTGACTCGTCGCGGTAAATCTCGAGTCATTTCCGCTGATGACCCGCTGTTGCATAAGGCTGGCTGGTGGCAACGCTTTCGCAACCGAAACCGATTTCCTGCTCCCGAAGTATTGCAACTATCGCAGCCGGAAGTCCACACGGCCTGATCCACAACAGGCCTGAAGCCCGAACGGCCCGAGGCCCGCAATGCTCAACTCACTTCAGAACACGGTATTTGACGCCGATGAAACAGCGTCCTCTGAATTGATTTCTTCCCAAAGTACGTTGCGCCTCTATGCCATCGGACTCTTCTTTGTTGCCGCTGTCATTTTGATAATGGCCAGAGTTTATTGGGTCCAGACTCAGTTAACGCGTGAATACCTTGCGGCATTGCAGGTAACTTCGTCGGAGGACGAACTGCTGCCAGCTCGTGATGGACGAATTCTTGCCGATTCCATCGTGCTGGCATCAGACGTTGACGTGTACAGCCTCGAGGTTCATTATCGCTGGCTCCAGAATGTGATCGATTCTGAATGGTTGCGATTACAGGTTCGACAACGACTTAGCCGCGAAGAACGTCGAGATAAGAGCCTGGTGTTACAGGTTGAAGACCAGATCCGCAAGGAGCGCGAGGCATTGAGAGACTCGCTGGCCAGTGCCACCGGGACTCCACTTTCAGAATTGACCGCACGATTCAGCAAGATAGAGGAGCGAGTGCAGCGTGTTAGTGATGCCGTGAATCGACGTCAGCAGAACCCTGTGCTTGCAGAAATTGATGAAGAATCGGACAAGGATGCTGGCCTGCTGCTGAGTATCGCGACGGCAGTTCGAACCGCTCTGACAACTCCGCCGACACGCACTGCGGAAAATCGAATAGTGGTGCGTGAGGAAGAGACATGGCATCAAGTTCTGGATGATGTTGGATTCGACGTGGCAGCTGTGATTAACGAGCACCCAGAGAAGTTTCCAGGCGTCCGCATGACGCAAAATTCGCGTCGGACATATCCCGAGAACTCGCTTGCCGCACATGTCGTCGGAGTCCGAACCAATGTTCGTGATGCGGATCTATCGGACGAAAACTCCCGGGATGTTACTCTGGCAGACCTCACCGATAACGATGCGCAAGTCGGGCGTTCAGGAGTTGAACGCAGCTACGACCATCGCTTGTTCGGCGTTTCAGGAATCCGGAGAACAATTCGTGACCGCCGTCAGCGAGTTATTTCGTCTGAAATCATTCGGCATCCGGTAAGTGGCCGTGACGTTGCGCTGACACTGGACTCACGACTGCAGCAGCTTTCCGAACAGCTTCTTGCAGAGTCACTCGGCGACGCTCCTCGCTTGCTGTTG
>JANOZG010000868.1:0-13204 GCA_031429275.1 Planctomycetota bacterium | reverse complement strand
AGCTCGGCAATAAAAATGAACAGGAAGAAGTCATTCGAAACGAAAATGATCAGATGAAAACTAAACCACAGCTCCCGCGAATTCACGAATATCCGTAACGCATCCTTCAATCGCAGCGGCTGCGACCATGGCGGGGCTCATGAGGAGGGTGCGTCCGGTTGGGCTGCCCTGACGGCCTTTGAAGTTGCGATTGCTGGACGATGCACAGACTTCACGGCCCTTGAGTTTGTCCGGGTTCATCGCGAGGCACATCGAGCAACCAGCTTCTCGCCATTCGAAACCTGCGGCTTCAAAGACTAGATGCAAGCCTTCCTCCATCGCCTGTTTGCGAACCACCTGAGATCCGGGCACCACGATCGCTTTGACATGCGGCGACACCTTGTGGCCTTCGACAACTCGCGCGGCTTCGCGAAGGTCGGAGATACGACCGTTCGTGCACGAACCAATGAAAGCCACGTCGATCTTTGTGCCCTTGATCGGCTGACCCTCCGTCATACCCATGAACTCAAGAGCTTCTTTGATCAGTTTCTGTTCGTCGGCGGCGACTTCGCTGATTCTCGGCAGCGGCTGGCTGACTCCGACAGACTGAGCTGGCGTGATGCCCCAGGTCACTGTGGGTTCAATGTCTGCCGCGTCGAACGTAACAACGTCATCAAACTGAGCGTCATCTGATGACGCAAGACTCAACCACCATGCGGACGCACGATCAAAGTCAGCACCCTTTGGTGAGAATGGACGGTCCTTGAGATAGTCGACCGTTTTCTGGTCCGGGTTGATGTATCCGCAACGAGCTCCGCCTTCAATACTCATGTTGCAGACGGTCATGCGTTCTTCCATCGACATTGCATCGAAAGTTGTGCCGGCGAATTCGTAGGCAAAACCAACACCGCCCTGCACGCCGAGCTTCTGAATAATGTAGAGAATGACGTCCTTTGCATAGACTCCGGGAGCCAGGTCGCCATTGACAACCACCTGACGAACTTTCGGGCGATTCAGAAACATCGTCTGAGTCGCAAGGACTTCAGCGACGTTGCTGGTGCCAATTCCGATTGCGATGCTGCCGAATGCACCATGAGTGCTGGTATGGCTGTCGCCACAGACAATTGTCATGCCGGGCTGAGTCAGTCCCTGCTCGGGACCAACAATGTGAACGATACCCTGACGATTGTCGTTGAGATCCAGCAGAGTCACACCGAATTCTTTGCAATTCTTTTCGATAGCTGACATCATCTGTTCAGCCAAGCCGTCCAGAAATGGTCGAGCTTGACTTGCCGTTGGAACAATGTGGTCCACCGTTGCGATCGTTCGATCCGGGAACGCCACTTTGAGTTTCCGCTCGCGAAGAATCTCAAACGCTTGCGGACTGGTGACTTCGTGAATCAGGTGCAGCCCAATAAACAACTGAGTCTGCCCGCCTGGCAGATTTTGAACAGTGTGCAGATCCCAGACTTTGTTAAACAGATTGCGTTTGTCGGACATTGAATTCGTTCGATGGATTATTGTGTTCGAAGTGAGTGACGGTGATGAAACCGGTCGTTTTTCGCAGGACGCGGGCATTGTAGCGGTGTTTCGACGTGGAGTCAGCGATTCATTGCCGCAAGAATTCCGTTTTCGCTCAACGAAGACACCACGAATCCCGTACGATTCCTCTAAATCCCCACATTTCTGTTGTTCTATTTCCCTTACTTGCCCGAGGCTGAAATGGTTTCGTCCAAGATTCGGTCCTGTGTTTCCTTTCTGACTCTGAGCATCACCATTTTGCTGATGATCGTTTGGGTTGCGGGGCAGGTGCTTCGGGATCGCAATTGGTGGTTGGGATTGATGTTCTATTTCCCAACTCCTGTTCTGATTGGCTGGCTGCTACTCAGGCTGGCAATTTCGCGAACAAATCGACGTGTCAATCTATTTTTGTTGGTCGCGCCGCTGTTTTTTTTGCTGCGAGTGGAGAACCACTGGACTCGACCAGTTTCTCATGGACGTGCGGTAATAGCTCCTGAGATCGAAAGGCTTCAGAATCCAACCGCATCGACTAATCGCCAGCCAGAATTCGTCATGGAAACGCAACGCAAGGCAGTGCGAAAAAGGCTGGTTCACTGGAACGTCGCTCGGGGGTTCATGGGCTGGGAAAAACAATTAAACTATATCGCAGGCTTTCAGCCTGACATCGTCGTGATCTCAGAAATACCCGAACCATTCGATCCCGGGTCGCTGGCGGGGTTTGATGTTTTGACCATTCACGGGATGGCGGTTGCGTGTCATGGTTCCATGACGAAAAGCAGGCCGTTGGTGCGAGGAGATGCGTTAATCGCTTATCACGTTACGTGCACGCTTGAGGATGGACCGTTTGAGTTGTTGATCGCCGACATGACGTCGCATGCTACGGTTCCGCGAGATCCTTATCTGAGTCCGTTTGTGGCTTTGCTGTCAGAGCGAAAAATTGACGTGTCTGTTGGCGATTTCAATGCTCCGCGTCGATCATTGGCTTTTGGCAATCTGCCAGAGGGGTTTCTGCATGCTTATGATGTGGCAGGGAGCGGGTGGTCATACACATGGCCCGTTCCTGTCCCTTGCCTTGCGATTGACCAATGCATTACAGGTCCTGACGTGAACGCCGTAAATTACGAGCTTAGGTCTACGCTGCTGAGTGATCACAGGCTGCAGATTCTCGATTTTGACTGGCAGGCTGACTGACGACTAAAGCCAGCTGCAGATCGCAGATGTATGCATTGTGCGGATTGTAGTGAGCTCGGCGAACGTATGGTGGGACACAGACAGGAATCTAGCCGACACGTAAACTTCAATTCTGAAATCGTGTTCGCTTTAGCTTCCGCGCGCGATAGAGTCCAGTAACAGACACAACGGTTAATGAGATCTAATCCCGACTTCGTGGCTCCGCGATTTCGGACGTACGAGGACCTTTCCGGCAACAGTATTTCATGTCAACCGAAGAAAGAACAGGATGGGAATGTCGCTTCTGCTTCGAGCAATTGAAGCGTAGTCCATCCACGGGCTGGCAGCGACTCTTATGGTTTATTCCCGTACGACCTTTTCGCTGCCCTCATTGCTTCAATACATTTCAAAAACCTATTGGGCTTCTGGCCAGCGTTCCATTTGTTAAGCAGGTCTTCTGCGAAAAACGAGGCGTAGCAGCGGAATTACGAGGAGCGATTGCAAACCAGGCTGGCCGCAAAAAAAGCAGCCGTCGGAACTATGTCAACCCGGGCTGGTTTGTTCGATTCGCACGATGGTCTGGAAAAATCGAAACGAGGGTATCAGATGGCTTCAAAGGATTTGTTCGCAAAATCTGGTTGACGTTCTTGTGGCTACAATCCTGGCTGTCTAGAAAGACAGGGATTTCGAAACGTTCTCGAATTACATACCGAACCAATTCGCGCAAGAGATCAGCCTCTTCTCGGCACGATGAAGAAAAACGCACCGAAGATGCGAACTCTCAGTCCGGCAGCAGCATGCCCTCAGGACCAGATCTGAACAGCCAACCGTAACCGTTGACTCCGCAATTGACTACCAAACCGCTGGGGCATATTCACCCAGCGAGCAGATCACGAACACGATTTGCCAGTTCGCCAGGACTGAAAGGTTTATGCAGGACGCTTAAGTCCGAATTATCGATACCTTTTTGGCGCAGCACTTCTGTCGCGAATCCGGACATAAAAAGCACTCGAATACGTGGCTGCAAACCAACAATCAATTTCGCAAGATCCTTTCCGTTCATTTCCGGCATGATGACGTCGGTAATCAGTAGATTTATCGGAGTCTGTCCGGCAATTTCAATTGCCTCAGTCGCTGACTTGGCCACGATGACAGTGTACCCCAGCGTCTTTAGCAGGGACCTGCCAAGATTCAGGACGAGAGGCTCATCCTCGACGAGCAGAATCGTCGCAGTTCCGATGGCATCGTGAGCTTCATCAAGATTTTGGAACGCTCGCTCTTCGAGCGGTTCGCATTTTGCAAAAGATATCCTGATTGTTGTTCCGACTCCTTCGGAACTCGTGACGGAAACTGAGCCGTCGTGCTTAGTGACGATACCATAGACTGTTGACAACCCCAGCCCCGTGCCTTTTCCCAGGACTCTCGTCGTAAAGAATGGTTCAAACATCCGAGACTGCGTTACTTCATCCATACCGCAGCCGTTATCAGAAATTGTGAACACAACGCTATCGCCCGCTGAACTTCTTACAACTTCAGCCTCAGCCCCTGCTGAAGCCGTAAGATTCTGGGCTGAGAGTTCAATGATGCCGTGATTCTGAATGGCGTCCCGCGAATTCAGGATGAGATTCGCAACGATCTGATCCCATTGACCAGGATCAATCAGGATCGACCACAAATCGTCTGGTGCTCGCCATGTCAGTTCGATTTCTTCGCTGACAACGGGCCTCAACAATCGCAGCATGCGGGGCACAGCTTCGTTTAGGTTGAGCGATCGAGGTGCCGATGGTTGTCGACGGGCGAAGGCCAGCAATTGCTGCGTCAAATCCGATGACCGCCGTGCAGCGTTGCGAATTGCGGTGAGTTGTTCCACTATGACAGCTTCGCCGCCTCGACGCATCAGCAGAATATCGCTGTAGCCCAGAATTACCTGCAGCATGTTATTGAAGTCGTGAGCAATTCCGCCCGCCAACGTCCCCACGGCTTCAAGTTTTTGAGCCTCTGACAACTGACGTTCGAGTTCGTCTCGTTTTAACTCAGCTTGGCGCCGATCAGTGATGTCCATCACCAGCGCAAAGAATCCGGGAACAGTTCCGTCTTCTGCGTGGTGGGGAGCATAAATTACACTGCGGAACATTGGTTCCCCGTTCACAAGACGCTGTGGAGTCACAAATTCAACAGATTCACCGTTAAGAGCTCGCTCAATCCAGGGATAGATCAGCTGATAGTGTTCCGGAGCAATAACCTCCGTTAAATGTCGCCCCAACATCTCGTCTGAGGCATGACTGAGTCCTTTGGCGTGCCAGCTCTCTCCCATCTTGTTCACGAACTGAATTACAAGGCTGCGGTCAACATAAAGCAAAAGCCCCGGTAGTGAATCTGCCAAAACCTGCAATCGCTTCTCAATGAGCTTTCGATGATGAATGTCCTCGAACAGAACAATGAGAGATGGTTTCGTGTCAGTCTCAGTGCTGATTCTTGAAGCGGTCTGATTCACCCAGATTTGACTTTGGTCGGAGCGAACGCAGCGATGCTCGATCGTGTATTCCTGAATGTCGCCTTGCAAAAGTCGTCGCAGACTTTCGCCGCAGCTCTCAAGATCTTCACGATGAATTACCTGGTGTAAAGTTAACTCTCGAAGGGCAGATACGGAGTAGCCCAGAATTCCCTCCGCACACCTGTTTGCCTGCAGAAAGTGCAGTGACTCTGAGTCAATCGTGGCCACACCAATGGCTGCCTGCTCAAAGATGGCTCGGAATCGCGTCTCACTGAATCGCAATTGCGTTTCGGCAGCACTCAGGAGCATCACGTCCCGCCCCAGTTGTTCGTGAGCAGCAACCAATTCATCCGTTCGCTGACGGAGAGACGCTGTCAGTTGCTGCTGCCGAAGGGCGATGACGTAAGTCAAAATCCCAGCAAATACAAGGATGGCGGCACCATTGCCGCCATAGAAGAAGACTGATCTCAACAGGCCTTGATTCCATCCAGTTCGTGGCACGGCAGCCAAGTGCCAGACTTGGTTAATAATGCGGTATTCCACAATTTCCGGTGTGGATTCAAACACTTCTGAACTGCCGATGAAAGGATTTTCATCTGCGCGACGAATCGCAAGCTTTCGTACGTTATCGTTAACGTTCAAAATACCAACCTCAGACAGCAACGGATAAAGTCGCACCACAATCGCCACCGTGCGATTCGGTTTTTTTTGTGATTCGGCTGGCCCGCGAAACAACAACCCTGCTTCGCCCTGGAGTAATCGCCTCGGGCCAGTTAATCGAAATTCATGATTTTCCATCACGAGGCGTAGATCTCCAGAGACTTCCGCGTCCGGATGCTCCAGAAGATTTACCCCCATGGCTGCTTCATTGCCTTGAATCGGGAAATTGTGCGAGACAAATCCGTTTTCATTGATCTGATAGGCCTGTACCCAGTTGGAATCAGCCCTCATTCCGCTCGCCAAGGCATCAAACGATCTCGCGAATTCTTCAGCAGAGTCATCTTCGTGCTTGCGTATGAACTCCCGAAGTTCTTTGAGTTCTGCCTTCAATCTCACTATCGCATGGTCCAGAGAATCGACATGCAACTGTAGAATGTGACGTATTTGATTCCTTTGCTTTTGGTTGGCGCTTCTTGCCTGAGACCATGTGACAAGCAGCCACACCGGAGCCATGAGCAGCAGCATGATGGCTGCAATTCGAAGTGCTTCGCTTTGAGGTTGTCTTTTTGGGCTATTCACGATTGTGACTTCATGCTGCAAGCAAGAGCGAAATTCGCCGAGTATGGGTCATCCCATCAAGGCGAATCGGCTTGTTGCAGGCAGTTTGAAGGGCGAACGACGGGAATTCCAGTCATCCAATAAAAAAGCTCGGCCTTCGTATAGCCTTTGGGAAGCATGTGCAAACTCCAGCTACGCACGAATTCTGCACCGCGAAGTTTCATCGGTTCGACCTCGTCACTGCCGCCAGTGGTCCTGCCTTCGCGTGCCAGAAACGTCACGAAGCCGACTTCATGCGACACGATCCTGCGATCGAAAATCGAACACCCGTCAAATACCGAGCCAAATACTTCGCCATCTGCTCTGGCGGACAGTATTCGAAGGGCGGTGGCTCGATGTACGCCACCCACATGATGGATTCGAGTGGTTTCAGCCAGTCATCGAACGCGGCTTTGTTCTGCAGAAACGCCCAGTCGCCGCTAAGATGGAGTCTGCCGCGCGCGTGAAGAAGACGCAGGCCGGCCCAGAAACTTGTCGCGAAACTTCGATTTGAGTTCTTCGGAATTGCAGAGGTAGTTTCCATCGCAGTGCTTCACAAGTGGACGACGACTCTTGATCCAGCGACGATCACCTGTCAGAACTGGACCGCCGCCGGGCACCCGCGCGTGTGAATGCGCATGAGCTTCCAGCTTCTGGTTCCACGTATACAGTACCATCACGGCGGCAGCTTCAAAGAGCTGTTCGTCAGCGATGACCTCCTTGAGGGTCTTCCACGCCGCGCGAAACAGCAGATCGTAGATCTCTTCGCGATTGCCGAGAGCCAGTAACGACAGCGCATCGGGAATTGTAAACACGACCTGAATTCATTTGCATGTGTTGCAACAGGGCTCACTCGGCGTAAAAAGTCCGCTCGATCGGTTGTAACGCTGCGGCAATGGGCTGTGGGCTGCTGACGGAGAGTCGCGGGTTCTGGATTTGGAATTTGAGATTTGCAACATCGGTTGGACCTCATCGCTCCTCGCGGCGCTCGACCCTGCCTGTGGGCAACGCCGTTAAGGATTTGATAGAGTTCAAAACAGCGAATAGCCCCATCATCCGGCCTTCGGCCACCGTCTCCCTTCCCGCGGGGAGAAGGGACTTCGTACAATCTGCTTGAGACATGACGATAGATATTTTAACGGCGTTGCCCGTTGGGGTTCGGCGCGTTCAATTCACAACCTCGGATGCGCCATGAACGGCGACCCATGGCCTTGATGTGGAACCGCTATGCGGTCGGAATCGCCATTCGTCGTAGACGAAAAAAGCCCGACATCCTGCGATGCCGGGCTTCGGATTCAGTCAATCAAGACGGACAGGATTTTCCTTCCTGCAATTGAAGGCTACTTCTTCCCCTTCTTTGATTCACTCGCTTTCGCTTCTTCAAGAGCTGCCTGAGCAGCGGCAAGACGAGCAACTGGAACGCGGTATGGGCTGCAGCTGACGTAGTTCAGGCCCAGTCGGTGGCAGAACTTCACGCTGTCCGGATCACCGCCGTGTTCGCCGCAGATGCCGAGCTTAATGTCCGGACGAGTTTTGCGGCCCTTCTCGACAGCCATCTGCATCAGCTGGCCAACGCCAACCTGATCCAGAGTCGCGAACGGGTTCTTCTTGAAGATCTCGTTCTCGGTGTAAGGCAGCAAGAAGTTACCCATGTCGTCGCGGCTGATGCCGAGAGCGGTCTGGGTGAGGTCGTTCGTGCCGAAGCTGAAGAACTCCGCAGTGTTTGCGATTTCGTCAGCGGTGAGGGCACCACGTGGGACTTCGATCATCGTGCCGACCATGTAATTGAAAGTGATCTTTTTCTCAGACATCACTTCCTTCGCCACGCGATGGATGATCTCAACCTGCAGGTCGAGTTCCTTCTTGAAGCCAACCAGTGGAACCATCACTTCAGGATTCACTGGAATCTTCTTCTTGGCGACGTCAGCAGCCGCTTCGAAGATCGCTCGAGCCTGCATTTCCGTGATTTCCGGATACGCAATACCCAGACGGCAGCCGCGGTGACCGAGCATCGGGTTGAACTCGTGCAACTGAGCAACGCGAGCCTTCACCTTGTCCGGCTTCACGCCCATCTTCTTGGCGAGGTCGGCCTGAGCCTTGTCGTCGTGAGGAACGAATTCATGCAGCGGCGGATCCAACAGTCGGATCGTGGCTGGCAGACCTTTCAGAGCCTTGAAGATGCCGGTGAAGTCTTCTCGCTGATATGGCAGAAGCTTCGCGAGAGCCTTTTTGCGGTCTTCGAGGTTGTCGGCGAGAATCATCTCACGCACAGCGTCGATACGATCGCCTTCAAAGAACATGTGCTCGGTTCGTGTCAGACCAATCCCCTGAGCACCGAATGCGATGGCCTGTTCGGTTTGCTCTGGATTGTCCGCATTGGTGCGAACGGCCAGACGAGTCACCTTGGAGCACCACTCCATCAGTTGCTTGAAGGCAAGGAACTTTTCGGTCTTGGCTGCAGCTTTGTCGCCAAAGAGCAGACCCATCACGATGCTGGATGGACCCGTCTTAACCTTACCACCGTAGATCGTACCGGCAGTCCCGTCGATGCTCAGATGGTCCACGCCTTCCTTGAAGGTCTGACCAGCAATCTTGACGGTCTTCTTGTTGTAGTCGATCTCCACGGCGCTAGCACCGCAGATACAGACCTTGCCCATCTGACGAGCGACGAGAGCTGCGTGTGAAGACACACCGCCTTTGGCTGTCAAAATACCAACGGCCGCAATCATCCCACGGAGGTCTTCCGGTGACGTTTCGTTGCGGACGAGCAGAACACTTTCGCCCTTCTCTGCAGCGGCTGCAGCACGGTCGGCGTTCAAATAAATCACGCCTGACGCAGCACCTGGACCAGCAGGAAGACCGGTCGCAAGAATCTTGGCCTTCTTGATTTCCGCCAGGTCGAAGTCCGGAGCAAGCAGCTGCTCAAGCTGATCAGCCGGGTTACGCATGATCGCGGTTTCCCAGTCGATGAGCTTTTCTTTGACCATGTCCATGCTGAACTTCAGAGCAGCCGCGGCGGTTCGCTTGCCGTTGCGAGTCTGCAGCATGAACAACTTGCCCTGCTGAATTGTGAACTCAACGTCCTGCACGTCCTTAAAGTGCTTCTCCAGAGTCGCGCGGACTTTCATCAGTTCGGCGAATGCTTTTGGCATTGCTTTTTCGAGCTTAGCCACAGGCTCAGGTGTGCGAACGCCGGCCACGACGTCTTCGCCCTGTGCGTTGATCAGGAACTCACCATAGAACTCGTTGGCACCGTTCGCCGGGTTACGTGTGAACGCAACGCCGGAACCGGAGTCGTCACCGGTGTTACCGTAAACCATCGCCTGTACGTTGACAGCAGTGCCCCACTCGGCAGGAATGTTGTACTTGCGGCGATAAACAATCGCACGGTCATTCATCCACGAGCCGAAGACAGCTCCGGCGGCTCCGCGAAGCTGATCCCAGGGATCATTCGGAAACACTTTGCCGGTGCGCTCTTTAACGAGTGCCTTGAATCGCTTGACGAGTTCTTTCTGATCGTCGGCGGTGAGATCGCTGTCCACAATGTCCTTGTGATACTTCTTGTGTTTGAACTCTTCTATCACGACTTCAAACGGCTCATGGTCTTCGCCTTCTCGCTTCTGCACGCCCAGAACGACATCGCCGTACATCTGGATAAAGCGACGATAGCAGTCCCATGCAAATCGCTCGTTCTTCGTTGCGGTACCGAGAGACAAAACAGTTTCGTCGTTAAGTCCGAGGTTCAGAATCGTGTCCATCATGCCCGGCATGGAGTCGCGGGCACCGGAACGAACGGCAACAAGCAGCGGCATGCCCTTGGCATCGCCGAACTTGCAGCCCATGATCTTTTCCATGTTCTTTACGCCGGCTTCCATCTGAGCCTGAAGTTCCTTCGGGTAGGACTTCTTGTTGGCATAGTAATAGGTGCAAACTTCCGTCGTGATGGTGAATCCGGGAGGCACGGGAAGATTGATGCGGGTCATTTCCGCGAGATTCGCGCCCTTGCCGCCAAGCAACGCTTTCATCGAGCCATCGCCATCCGCCTTGCCATCACCCCAAGTGTAAACGTACTTTGCTTTTGCCATCGAATTGAACCCCAAGAATTAAGATAAGCTGCGACCCGTCACAGCCAACATTGAAAGGCGAATTGGCGACATCGACCGCTGAAACTTCTCAGCACCGAGCCCCCAAATCCGACGAGGCGAAATCTGCCCGAGACATTCTCGTCACAGAGCCCCAAAAAACACGGCCAGAACTGACCGTCCGCAGCGCGCAAGCTAACCGGAGACCGGACCAGCGGACAAACGAGCGGGCACGGTATCAATGCAGTGCACAATCTGCAAGTACGTTCCCACGCCATAGCAAAACACCGCAATTCTGAGACATTACAGACAAATTCGTCAGTCAACCAACTCGATGCATCGAGCGACATTCTTCTGACGTCGACAGGACGGCGTGCTTAGGCGGTCTGGACGGCCTGAGTTGGCGTCTTAGAAGCCCGTCCTACAAATTGAGTCTGGTGAAGAGCCTCTGAAAGACACACACAATGACAAAGCTGTCAGCGGCCTTCGTCGCCTTTATCATTCTTATCGTTGGAACGACCTTGATTGCAGCGTCCGGGAATGCGGCCGTAATTGGCCACAAGGAATCAGACGATCAGAAAGCCAGGACTGCCGAGGACGCTGAGCCGTTTGAATGGTCAATTCCCGGACTTGTACATGACGAATACGGAAAGCCGGTCGCCGGGGCAACCATCGAGACGCTTCCAGGAAGTCAGAAGCAAATGAGGACAACCTCCGGAGATGATGGTCAATTCGTCCTTGAGATGCGATTGACAAGACCCCAGGGAAGTCCGTTTATCGTATCGAGTCCTGATGGCACACTTCAGAGCCTGATCAAACACATCGACTACAACTCGCCCCAGAAGTTGACTCGCGTCATCCTGAAACCTGTTAAGAAAGTAACTGTTTCGGTTCAGAACAAAGATGGATTTGTTCGCGGCGGGGCAACCGTCAAGGCCATTGCGGAGTTCTGTGTCGTGGCAACTGGATCAACCGATGAAAAGGGGCAGGCGACTCTCAAAATCCCGGCCGATGCAGAAGTCGAATGGATCTACGGTTATCAGGACAATCACGGTTTTGACTACTACGAGAACTACGCGGCGTTTCCGAGTCGGGAACGACTATCACTCCCTGACAATGTGACTCTGACACTTGACGGGAACCAGAGAGCAAAGGTGCGAATCGTCGATTCAGATGAGAAACCAGTGGCAGGAGTCGTGGTTGTGCCGTGGACAATAATGATAAAGGGCAAATTGTCGTATATCAATCTTGCTGGCGTGGATTTTCCAATGACGGATGAAGCGGGGCTCGCTGAGTTTCCCTGGATGCCTGCAAGTCTTGAAGGCCGTGTGTCGTTCCTGATCCGACATCCCAGGTATCATTGTCCAAAGCTGCCCATCTTTGAATCAGAAGGTGTCGAGCCCACGGCACATGTGCTTCGCGTCGTGGCAATCCGTGGAAAGGTGACGTTTGCTGATGGAAGCCCCGCAGCAGGCGTTCACTTGCAAGGCGAAGGCCGAGGCGACACAAACATGTACTTTCGTGACCACACGGTCACTCGCCAAGACGGAACCTACGAATTCAGCGCTTTTCCAGACCAAAGTACGATCATCGCCGTCACTGACAAATTCTACGCTGCCAAAAGCCATATGGACATTCGTCTGAAAGAAGGCCAGTCACGGGAGGACGTCGATTTCGTCGTGAATGATGGCACACTGATTCGTGGTAAGATCACATTGGGGAAAGACCAGCATCCCGCCGTCGGGGAATATACAAGGTTGATTCAATCGTCTGCGGGAACAGACTTGGTCCAGTTCTGCATCACAGACACCAAAGGCTTCTATCGATTCCGGACTGGCCCCGGCACATATGAATTGCTACTGCCAAATCAGGATGCGGCTCCGCCAATTCAACTCACCGTCAATGATGAAGAAGAAATCGTGATTGACGGACACGCCGATCGCAAAGATCGCGTCAATCTCACAGGTATCGTCACCGACCAGTCTGGTACGCCATTGGCCAACTGCACCGTCTACGGCGAATCCATCGAAGTACCCGGCCACGCCGGATTCCGCACGACGACAAACGTCGAAGGCAAGTTCAACTCAGAACGTTGGTCCGACGAAATGATGGTGTACGCGATCCAAAGTGAAAAGCTCCTGGCGGGCACAGCTGAAATCACAGAGGACTCTGATGAAGTCACGTTGAAACTCCGGGCAGCCACATCGGCGACAGGAATCGTCCGTACGAAAAACGGCAAGCCTGTCGTGAATACCCGTGTCATTCTGAACGTTGTTCAACGTCGGACTGAAACTGCAGCAAGTCTGAATCTGTGGACAACAACCGACGAAAATGGGGGCTATTCAATCAGAGGAATCCTGCCCGGTTCCTCGTGCCGCGTGGATGTCTATCGGGCCGACCAGCATACAGCCGGCCCAATGTTTGAGGTCAATAGTTGTGAACCGATCAAGCTGTTAGATGTCGTAGTCAGTGACAACGTTAGTGCCGAATAGTTCTAACTTCACGTCAGGCATTTCTGCTGAAGTACTTCCGTTGTAAATGTTTGAAGCAGTGACGCAAAGACGGCGAGCCGTTGGGCGTCAGCCCTCCGTGTCGAGTCGTCTGTTTTTGTGCCGGATCATTTCGAAGTAGGTGTCGGTAAAAAAGGTTCGTGGAAAAACGAAAATAAATGACTAATTCTCCACGGAGGGCTGACGCCCAG
>JANOZG010000867.1:0-3736 GCA_031429275.1 Planctomycetota bacterium | reverse complement strand
ACTCCAGTCCCGTCCTGATACGAATCATTTCAGCTCAGGACGGGTCTGGAGACTCGTCCTAGTTTGATTACGGCGTAGGTTGGACATTCTTGTCCGACGTTTCCCGTCTGAACGCCACCGCATCCCGGAATTCTCACGATTCGAGAGAATTCGCTGGGAAGCCTTCGCGACAATCTCCACACAATTCTTGATCCGAGACGGTTTGTATGCGATAGTTGCCTTCACCATCCTACACTTTTCGCTCCACTTCTTCTAGTTTTCCGCGCGCAAGGATCAATCATGCTGAGTATCCTGCATCGTCGGTCATTATTGTGCGACGGATATTCTCGACGGGAAGCGATAAGGATTGGCGGACTTTCGGCCGTGGGGTTGTCGCTCCCCCAACTTCTGCAGCGGCCTGTCGTCGCTGGCAGTCCGG
Organism: Planctomycetota bacterium; assembly: GCA_031429275.1. Taxonomy (GTDB): domain Bacteria; phylum Planctomycetota; class Planctomycetia; order Planctomycetales; family Planctomycetaceae; genus SXXK01. The sequence goes on along the minus strand of JANOZG010000867.1, from coordinate 3,318 downwards.
AGGAAGCATCTCCGGGATTTGGAAAAGCCAAATCAGTTATCCTGTTGTGGCTGTCGGGCGGACCGCCTCAGCACGAAACATGGGATACTAAGCCGAACTCCCCTGCAGAAATTCGGGGCGAGTCTGGCAGTATCGAATCCGTCGTCCCCGGCATAAGAGTCGGCGAATTGATGCCGAAGACGGCGATGCACACGGACAAGCTGGCCGTGCTGCGAGCCGTTGTTACCGGGGATCAGGCACATTCATCGAGCGGCTATCAAATGCTCACGGGAGTTCCACATGCTCCGTTAAGTCAGGAGAACGTGACATCCAAAGCTCCGAACTTGTCGCCATCTCACGGGGCCATCATGCGAGCTCTGCATCCGGATCGCGATGGTATGCCGTCATCGATCACGCTGCCAAATCACATCGCTAATGATGGAGAAATTCTGTGGCCCGGTCAGACAGCCGGTGTGCTCGGACGAAAGTACGATCCATGGAGAATCTATTGTGATCCCGCCAGCCCCGACTTCCGGATTCCGGATCTCACACTGCCAGATGATTTGTCATCACAGCGTTTTGCAAACCGCCGTTCGTTGTTAACAAACCTGGATGCGGTTCGCGTCAGCCTTGAAAGCTCGGGAGTAGCAGGGCGATTTGATCAACAAACGCACCAGGCTTTTGACTTGCTTACCGGCAAATCTGCCCGCCGCGCGTTTGAAATTCATGAAGAATCCGCTGCGACACGTGATCGTTACGGACGAAATCGATTTGGGCAATCGATATTACTCGCTCGGCGAATGGTAGAGGCCGGCGTGTCGTTGGTGCAGGTGAACTGGACGCAAATTGCAGACGTGGCGAACAACGGGTCATGGGATACGCACGCCAAGCACTTCCCGAGCCTTAAAGATCATTTGATGCCGCGCATGGATCAGGCGTATTCCGCTTTGCTCGGCGATCTGGAAGAACGCGGATTACTGAACGATACGCTGGTGGTCTGGCTCGGTGAATTTGGCCATACGCCAAAAATCAACGGTAACGGTGGGCGGGATCACTGGGGCAATTGCTTTTCGATCGCCATGGGCGGTGCGGGAATTCGTAAAGGTGTGGTGCATGGCGAATCCGATGCTCACGCTGCGTTTCCAGTGTCTGGAGCCGTGAGTCCCGCAGATATCACAGCGACAATTTTTCATTGTCTGGGTTATTCGCCGGACACATTATTGCATGACCAGACCGGACGTCCGTTTCCCTTGAGTCGCGGTCAGGTGATCCGCGAGATTGTGGGATAATGCACGAACGCATTGAATCTCTGGATGATCCTCGGCTGGAAGTCTTTCGCAATTTGAAAGCGAGGAACTCCGTTCGTGACGCGCGGTTGTTTGTGGCTGAAGGTGCCACGGTCGTCGAACGCGTACTGCGCAGCGGATTGGATGTGCAAAGCGTCCTTGTCAGTGATCGCAAGTTTGCGACGTGTGAACCATTTCTGCGACCAGATGTTCGCATCTATCGGCTGCGATCGGAATTGGCAAACGAACTTGTTGGCTTCGACTTTCATTGCGGGGTAATGGCGAGTGCCGTGCGTCCGGACCCTCCGAAACCAGAACAATGGATTCCAGCCAGCGGTCAGTCGTTAATCATTGCCGCCGATCGAGTTGTCGATCCCGAAAACGTCGGCGCGCTCATACGGATAGGGTCGGCTTTCGGTGCCGATGGAATAATCTTGGGCAAGGGTTCGGTTGACCCATTTTCCCGTCGCGTGCTGCGTGTGTCGATGGGCAACGTGTTGTTTATGCCGATCACGGAAACTGATGATTTACCTGCAACGCTGTCGGATCTGATTTGCCAGCGTGAGTTTCGAGTTTGCGGTACGGTGCTGGATCAACAGGCAATTAACCTGAATACATTTACTTTTCCGGAACGAACGGTTTTGGTGTTCGGGAACGAATACGACGGTATCTCGAACAGCGTACAAAACGTGCTCACTGATCGCCTGACAATCTCGATGTTTAACGGCACTGATTCATTGAATGTGGCGATCTCAGCTGGCATTTTTTGTCATCAATATCGAGCCCAGATGGGCAGGCATACGAATGTCTGAGATCACTGAGCAGATTCTGTTTTCAGGTCGAGTTCAGGGCGTGGGATTTCGTTACACGACGAACCACATTGCATCCTCGCTGCTGGTGATGTGATAAAGAGTTCGAGCTTTTTAGACAAATCTTCGCATGTCATGTATCTTGCTGCTGACATTGAGCATGCTAATAAACAAGCAGTGACAAATCACTGCAGTCCCGAGTCTGAAAGTAGCACATGCAATTGGCCACCTTGGCAGCTGGATTTATTGAAGCATTAGGACGTCTGTCTGCAACATCAGACGAATATGTTCCAGCAATTGTGACCCTGCTGCTCGAACAGGCTCGCGGCGCGCGGGCCAGCGATATTCATCTGGTGCCAACGGAATCGGCCTTGCTTGTCCAATGGCGAATTGATGGTGTGTTGCATTCCATCGCCGGCTTTGATCGCGATCTCGCCCCGCGCGTCGTGGCGAGGCTAAAAGTTATTTCCGGACTGTTGACCTATCGAACGGATGTGCCGCAGGAAGGACGTGTGTCGCGCGAATTTAGTCGCACGGAAGTTCGAATCACTACATTTCCAACGCTGCATGGTGAGAAGGCCGCTATTCGCCTATTCGCCGAAAATGACAAGTTGCAGACATTGAAACATCTCGGACTACCGGAAGAAGTTGAAAAAGAACTACGGGAACATCTTGCCGCGACGGCCGGCGTGATCCTGCTGACAGGCCCTTCCGGAAGTGGTAAGACAACGACAGCGTATGCCTGTTTGCGTGACATTATTGCGGATTCCGCCGGGACTCGCTGCATCATGAGTCTGGAAGATCCCGTTGAAGTTGCGGTAGATGGAGCGACTCAATCGCAAGTCCGGCCCGCTGCTGGATTTGATTTAGCAACTGGCTTGCGATCACTGATGCGGCAGGACCCGGACGTAATCTTCGTGGGTGAAATTCGAGATCCAGCGACTGCAGAAGCGGCCTTTCAGGCGGCTCTGACGGGGCATTTAGTGCTGACAACGTTCCATGCCGGCAATTCGGCAGAGGCGATGACTCGGCTGCTGGAAATGCAGATCGAACCGTATCTCATTCGGAGCGGACTACGAACCGTTATTTGCCAGCGATTATTACGTCGAATCTGCCCAAACTGCCGTGACCAGACTCCGACCTCAAATAGTATTTCTTCACAGTTCACAGAATCTGAAAGAACGATAAACAAATCCGGGTCGAAGCCCGCTCATCGCACTGCGTGCAGTGTCTGTGGCTCGACC
>JANOZG010000866.1:0-2381 GCA_031429275.1 Planctomycetota bacterium | reverse complement strand
ATTACCGCCTGTTTCAGGATGGCGTGAAAGTCATTCGGTATCTCAAGCAGCCCCAATCTCGAAGCTGGCAGAAAGCAATTTCTGTCAGCTTCCTGTATTTCCGGGTGGCGATTGGCAGGCGATTCAGAGCAGTGGTCGTATCGCTTTTCGACTATCATCCGCAGTTGCGTAAGCGGAGTGTTGAATTCGCACACCCAACAAACCGTGACTGGCTCGAGCCATTTCAGAAATCGAATGGAAATCGAGACAACGGCAGAATGTCCGTTTTTTTTCGAACAAGGTTTTAAGGGATTGGCCGAGGCCTATGATTGGCCTTCCGAGCAAAGTACTCCTGCAGCATCAGTCGAGGCAAATGCCAGGCATTCCGAGCGTCGCGTTCGGTCAGGCGGCCTGGATTTGTCAGCGGTCGATGTGACCACTCCATTCGCAGTTCCTGCTCCCAGCGCGGAGCACGAATCTGGCGGCCCGCCAGGAAATCAATCGTTCCTCCGGCCGCGATGGCGACGCCGACAGACATTGGCGACTGAAATTGTTTCAGCCATAGCTCTTGCCTCGGATTCCTGAGCCTGACAACCAACACATACGGGCTGCAATGATTGATTCGACGAATAGCGTTCTCCGACTGTGCGGAATCTCGATCGAATCCGATATTCGCGTTATCTCTGCCGCTTTCCATTTTTGCGGGAGCCTGCAGTTGGCACCTTGTGGAAGGACCATGCATGACGGTTGTGAGAAGGCTGCGAGATCAATCTGTTGAAAGAAACCGGTTCCCTGCGACTGCTTCTGCAGTGATTGAAGACACTCAGCGAACTCCCGTCGTGATCGCTTGATGTATCGAAAGCAAGACATCCCGTCGCACATTTTGTTCAGGTCACTTTACAAACAGATCATGTCGCCGTGATCAACATCTCGTAATCTTGATTTTGATCCTGCTGAACGTTAAATTCACACGTGGGAATACCGAGCTTCTTGTATTTCGAGGCCAGAATGCAGTTTCTACGCACGACGTTTGCAGGTCGGTCCATTCACGCCAATTTCGAACTTGACACGAACGCAGATCCAAGACTGGTCACCGGGGCTTCCTGTGGCTGAAAATACCACAGCAGTATGGCCTTTTGATCGCCTTACGCAGTGCATCATCAATAACTGAAGAACTGCTGCTTAGACTCGCAAGCACATTTGCCGCTCACCGTTACTGTGCTTTCTCCGTTGATACGTACTCACAGAAATCTCTCGGATTGCCACCGTTATCCACATGCACACAAGATAGCGCCTCGTGAATTGCCTATTGCGTGACTGTTTTGTGCATTCCATTCAAAGCCGCTTCTTCCTGTGATTTCCCGTGGCACATTGTTTGCTTCCCCTAAGTGCAAGCTGCATACAGAAGTTCCCTTGTGACGCGATGCCAGAGCCAGTGGCTTCGCAACATGTTTTGAAAGCGGGGATAATCCCAGATTAGGTTCGTCATTCTATGTCCATCACGACGGTTAAAGACGCATCATCGCACGTTGAGGCAACCCGGTCACAGACTGGGCTCGCCCAGCACGATTCGTCAAATCGGATCGTTGTAAGGAATCAGCAAACCGCTGAACGGCCAGCAACCAACGTCGTGGATGTTCCGTCAAGACACGAATGCAATCCCGTCACGATGCCCCTGACGGAGCGAAAATTATACACGGTATGTAAGCGGGCAGTGGATGTCGTGTTCAGTTTGTTCGCGTTAGTCCTGTTGTCTCCCCTATTTTTGGTGGCGGCTCTGGCCATTCGAATCAACGATCGAGGTCCCGCAATCTTTCGACAGACGCGGGTAGGCCGTAATGGACGAACTTTTACCTGTTACAAATTCCGTTCAATGATTGAACATGCGGAGAAACTGCAGCAATCATTATCTTCGTGCAGCCGACATTCTGATCCCCGAACGTTTAAAATTAATAATGACCCCCGCATCACAAAAACTGGCAGGTTTCTGCGGCGATTTAGTATTGATGAGTTGCCTCAGTTCGTCAATGTACTGATGGGACAGATGAGTCTCGTTGGACCGCGTCCACCAGTTCCCGAAGAAGTGGCTTTGTATTCCGAGGATGACAGAATTCGATTGTTGGTTAAGCCTGGTCTGACATGTCTGTGGCAAATTTCTGGCCGAAGCCGCCTTGCATTCCCTGAACAAGTCAAACTGGATGTCGAGTACATTCGACAGCGAGGCGTGATCTTCGACCTTTGTATTATCCTCCGTACGATCCCAGTTGTAATCAACGGAGATGGGGCCGCATGATGAATTCAGCAGAGAGAATACGAATATTTGGAATGTCAGTCGATCGGGTGGACCTCAGTGAAGCGGTTCATCGCATCAATGATTGGTGCGACAACAAAGACTACAAATG
>JANOZG010000865.1:0-5163 GCA_031429275.1 Planctomycetota bacterium | reverse complement strand
TACCGGTAATTTGGGCTTTTTCCACAGGGTTCGAGCTAATGCTGCGAAAAGATCCCGGGAATGCGGACCAATTTTGGAGTTTGATAAAAATTCAACGGCCAGGTTTACTCCGCCTCCCCCACGACTAAACCCAAACGCTGCAGCTTTGAACGACATTCATCACGCTCACGGCTGCGGTTCAGCCCGACCCATGTCGAGTCCTGAGCGGCCATAAATGCAGCGTCAGAAAATGGGGGAGCTGTGCCCGTTGCCGCAGCGTTGGCTGTTAATCGCTGGATGACGCTGGAATCCAACCGCGTCAAGAATGTCGATTGCATGCGGTAATCTAAAAATGCCTCCCAGACAATCGGAAACAATGGCGCGACGATCTTTTCACCTAACGTAGTCGCGTATTGACGGATTTCCAGTTGAGCATGGCTGTCCATCCTCAAAGCGAGAAAATGCAGCAGGTTGTGCAGATCAATTTTCCAGTACGCTTCGGTGTACGTTGCAAGCGGCAAGTCTTTGCGAGCCTGTTCGCGAGCTACGCCGGAGGATATGCGTCCCTGATAGACGTCGCGGATCTTTGACTGAAGTTCGGTTTCTTCCTGTGTCAGGCGTTGGCCCAGTTCAGTTGGCAGCGAATCGCCGCTTCCCTGGCGGTTGGCTTCCGCTTGAGTTCTCCATTCATTTGGATCGGTCGTCTGAGCCGCATCAATGGCTAACGAATACCGCGTGCTGTACTCGTTGATATTTGCAGTTCGATGGCGAACCCATTGCCGCCAACAGTCCATGGGGACTCGCACAAGAAATTTGATTTCCGCCATCTCAAAAGGTGTCGTATGTCTGTGCCGAAGCAAATATCGAATCAGTGTGCGGTCATCACTGACTTTCTTTGTCCCTTCGCCATAGCTGACGCGGGCGGCCTGCACAATGCTGCTGTCGTCACCCATAACATCTACCAGGCAGACGAAACCATCGTCCAGCACAGGGAATTTTTGCCAGCGGAGTGCATCGACCTGAGTCTGCCGCTGAAGAGCGGTCTGTCGAGTTTCGGAAGTCGTCGTTTCCTGAGACATGATTTGCCTAAATTAAAATGAGATGCTGAATTGTCCCGGGCCGTTCAATCTTCGGCCGGATCCCTGTATAATTTTTGGCGGCAGTGTATCCGATGTCTGGGGCGTCATGAAATTCCAGGAGCCATTAGTCATGTTTTTTACTTATCTTGAAGGAACGCCGGTCGGAAGACTCCTGATTGCTGGCGATGAAAATGGCCTCCGCCACGTTTCGTTCGCAAAATCGCATTTCAGCGCGCCGGTAATTACTCCAGGAAATGACTGGGAGGCCAACGAGAGACCGCTGAAGGAAGCCGTCAGGCAGTTAAAAGCGTATTTTTCAGGCAAACTGAAGAATTTTGATCTGCCATTGGCACCCCATGGAACTGAATTTCAACATAGAGTCTGGACGGCATTGAGGAAAGTGCAGTACGGCACTACCGCCAGCTATGGCAATATCGCCGCACAAATTGGCAATCCCACTGCTTCTCGAGCCGTTGGCATGGCGAACGGAAGAAATCCGATTTCCATCATTGTTCCCTGCCATCGTGTCATTGGCAGCAATGGAAAATTGGTCGGATACGGCGGCGGTATGACGCACAAAGAGACACTGCTGAAGCTCGAAGGATCAATACCGCGCGGATGATCTCAACTGAACTCAGATGATGGACTTTTCCAATTGGTGAATTTGCGAGGTTCTGAAAAGATCTGCCGCCGTTGTCTTGTTCATCATTGAATCGCAGCATTCCCCCAACCAGTTCAAAGTTTAGAGAATACATGCTGTCTGTAGCCTGCCGCTGTCTTGAATTGCAGTCGAAACCTTCGCGGTGTCGATTCTTCTGACAAGGGCTGAAAGCCCTTGACCCAACGGAGCCTTCCGGCTCTTTAACATAAGCCGCTTACGTTCTTTGCTTCCTGAAAGAAGCGAGCACAGTTTGTGCCTTTGTTGTAGTAAGACGCTCACACGATTGTCTGTGGTAAATGCGACATTGGGTTGCGGTCACATCTGGCCAATGAACAACGTTGCATAAGTATCATTACAAGTCGCTTTTTTGTACGCTGGCTTTGTTCCCCCTGAGTCCAATAGATGTCTGCAGTTCAGTACAATAATTCGACGAGTAGCGCTGATCGTCGTCGTCGGCGCCTGGTGGTTGAAAAGGATCCGCAAGTCGCTGAGACGGACGACGAATCGCAGGTCAGCTCGGACAAAGATGATACAGGCGTTTCAGCATTTCCCATGTTGTCGAGTGACCGCCTGATTCGGCGTATTATTTCTCCGCGTTTGTGGAAGCATCTGACTGTTGCTGTTTTCCTGACATTCACGCCGATCATCTTTGCCGTAGGAACCTGGTCTTCTTCGACATTGACACCCGCGTCGGCGACTTCAACATTCCGATCGCAGCTCGACTTTCTGCAGGGACTTTCAGGATTAAAGTTGTTCGCGGCGGGGCAGTTTTGCCTTGTGATTGGATGGGTCCGAGCGGCAAGCGCTGTCGATTTTCACGGGCGTTACCGGTGTTGGCGATGGATGGCTATTGGCTTGTTTGCGGCGTCATTTGTCCTGCTTACAGGCTCGACGGAGTTCTTTGCAAACCTTACCGCCAGTGCATTGGAACCTGTCTTCGGACGAATTGACGCTGCCAGACCCGCGTTGATGATTGTGCCAGCCGCCGCTGGGCTTGCTCTGATCCTCCGGCATATTATTCCGGATATGGGACGATGTCGACTTTCTCAGTCACTTGTCGTGTGTTCCACTGTGATGCTGGTCATATGCGCCGTGGCAGGAGTTCGGTTAAATTCGCCAGCGGAGTTGATACATCTGTCAACTTTTGAATTGCTGATCTCCGGACTTCTCTTGTCTGCATTCCAGCTGCATGCTCGATATGTGATTCACGTGAATCCGCATCCACCGCTCACAGCTGAACGCAAAGTGGCCGCAGCTTCGGCGTCCACCGAATTTGTGACCACTGCTTCAATCCCGGTAGAATCCACCGTGACAACGCCAGAAGATTCATATGTCGCAGTTCCGCGAACCAAACGGGTTGAAATTCCTGAAACCACAGCAAAGCAGATCGTATCAGCGCCACCCTCAACGGATTTGACGGTAACGGCAGCGACATCCGCAGGCGAGTCTGAAGAAGCTACAACGCACGTCGCTCCGCAGCTTCGGCCGCAGGGCAAAGACAAAGCCGGTAAGAAGCAGAAACTCCGTAAAGCCGGCTGATGCTGCGTTGATCTTCGCTGCACTCAAGCCAATAAAAAACACCCGCCGCGAAGCGGCGGGTGTCGAGTTTTATTCAACCGCTGTCAATTACTCCTCTCGCTTTCGGCGAATGGACTTCGGCACCAGCATCATCAGAGCACTCAGAACTCCCGCAGACGCAGCAGAAACTGAAGCAGAAGACTTCGTTGGCACGTTTTCACTGACCGTCAATTCATTCTGAGCCGCAGCTGTCCGATCAGCTTTATCCCACCATGCATGATCATTCCATCCAGCAAGGACATTGTCCATTGCCTGAACGTCATCTGTTTCAAGCACTGCTGGCTGACGGACGATAGGCAAGCTCTCCAAAGAAGTTGCTGCAGTCGCCGGTACCCGATCTTCCGCAGCAGTGACAGGCAGCGTAGGTTGTTCGGAAGGATCGAAGTCAGTCTGGCTGACAGACGAACTACTCACGGAAAGTTCTGACAGCTCACCAGGCACTACAGCCAGGACAAGCTCTGTCGCGACAGCAAGTGGATCATCGATCAGTTCTGCGGAAGAAATTGTCCAATCGACGCTTGTGCTCCAGGCTCCGAACGAATTCAGCGACCCGTTGAAGGCACGAATCCACACGCGGTATTGCCCAGGTGCCAATGGTGTTGCAACGTTATACGAGCCGCCATTGATGCCAGCCTGACCGACCACTGATGTCTTAGGATTTGACTGAGTCGCAATGAAGATTTCATACGACGAAGCTCCCTGCACGAGTGACCATGAGATTGTCGGCGTCCTGACTGTCGAATTCGGAATCGGGCTGATAACAGGCAGGTTGCCCGCTACAACTGACCATTCGACCGCCTTGCTCCATCCACCGTATTTGTTGGCTGCAGTTTCGAATGCACGCACCCAAACAGTGTACTTTCCAGGTGCCAATGGGTTTGCCACGGTGAACGAGGTACCTGTCAATTCCTGACGGATCACAGGTGGGCCTGAAATCTCGATCTGGTACTTCGATGCACCTCCCACGGCGGCCCAGGAAATCGTTGGCCGTGGGTTATTAGAATTTGGCACTGGATTTACGATAGGAACACCACCAACGACAAAGTCGATGATATTGCTGAACCCAGTGTAAACCGCCGGAACCGGTGCGGAATAAACCGGAGTCGTCACTGCTGGTCGTCCATTCACGACAGCTCTAACCAAAGCTCTGTACGGCCCGCTGGCAAGTGCGGTCGGAGGAGTATACGTCGGAGACGTGAGTCCTGTAACGAGCGGCAGAGCCACGAATTGCTTCGTTACGGGGTCAGTCTTGTAGAGCTGGAACTCGTAGAAATCTGCTCCAATCTTTCCACTTGCGTGAGACACAGCCATGTCGTTCCATGTGAATACCGGTCTCGTGATGAATGTCGATGATGGAAGCGGTGACAACGCCGGAGCGGGGGCAACCACAACCTTTTTCGGAACACTCCAACCACTTGTCTGCCCCAAGCCATTCGTAGCTCGAACCCAGTACGTGTACTGGCCGATTGGCATATCCACTGTCGGCCTGTAGCTCAATGCGCCAGTCCCAGGTATTCGGATATATGGACTGAGCTTTTCAGTATCGTTTGCGATCCAAAGGTCGTAGGTGATCGCGCCGACCACTGATGACCATGAGAACTGCGGTGTCGCTGTCGTGACACGTCCAAGTTCGACGCCGACGGGTGGAGTCTGTACCTTGAACTGCTGCGGAGTGCTCCAAAAGCTTGCAATGCGCTCATCTGCCGGTGTCGCTGGATTGTCGGTGTTCGAGTACGTTCGCACCCAAACATTGTAAGCACCGATGGGCAGATTCGTACTTGGTGTAAATGAAGTTCCAGAAACACCATTCACGACAAGAAATGCGGCTTTTCCATCAACCTGGGCGATCCAGACATCGCTCTTTTC
>JANOZG010000864.1:0-2921 GCA_031429275.1 Planctomycetota bacterium | reverse complement strand
CACCCGTTTGACAAGTGGACTCAGAAAGAGTTCTATCAGATGGCGGCGTTCACCTTTGGCACTCAGACAAGTACAAGCGGTGGCGACAAACGATATTGGGAGACCAATCCGAATGATCGTTTGCAGGAGGAATACGACAAGATCGTTCAGGAAGAAGAAGACCGCCGAAACAACTCGTACCGATTCGATCGTCAGTTGAACGTCAACATGATGATCGTCAACGATCAGGTCGATCGAAAAATTACTTTGCCCGCCAACTATGCTTATGACAACGGAAAGGCCGGTGAAGTTGTTCCGCCAAAATCGTTGTTTGGTAAGCCTGCAGAAATTGGCAAAAATGAACCTCCGCGTCACGCCTTTGCGCGATGGGTGACATCCAAAGATAATCCTCGATTCGCTTTGACGATCGCCAATCGCTTGTGGAAGCAGACGTTCGGTGCAGGTCAAATCGAACCTGAGGATGACATGATGGACAGTACCGTCGCTGAAAACCCGGAACTCATGACGTTTCTGGAAGCAGAAATCAAGCGGCTGGACTTCGACATGAAGGAATATCTGCGCATCCTTTACAATACCGAAGTTTATCAACGTCAATCATCTGGCGAAGAAACCAATGCCGGAGAACCTTATCACTTTGCAGGACCATTGTTGCGTCGCATGACGGCCGAACAGGCCTGGGATTCAATTTTGACGCTGGCAATTCCCGACGAATACAGAGAAATGCCGGCGGAAATCCGCGGGAATGCGATTGATCTCGATTTGACCAAGGTTTCAGCTGATGACGTGTTGAGTGCAGAACAGAAGTTCCGCGAATTGGACGGGCAGCAAAGAAAATATCAGGCTCCCTATATCTATAAGGGTGTGCTGTTGGCGAGAGCTTCCGAATTGCCGTCTCCCGCTCCAGCTAATCACTTCCTTCGAATGTTCGGTCAGTCGGATCGCGAGCTGATTTCGGCATCGTCCACGACAGGATCTGTACCTCAGGTTCTGTTCATGCTCAATGGTCCGATTTCGCATATGTTGCTGGAAAGTAATTCAACCATTTACAACAACGTCATGAAGCGAAAAACTGTCGATGATGGAGTGGATTCGGTATTCCTGACGATTCTGAATCGCAAGCCAGACATGGAAGAAAGGAAACTTGCGGTTAGCGAAATCAACTCGGCAGGTCCTGCAGGTTATGGCAACGTGATTTGGTCGTTACTGAATACACGCGAGTTTTTGTTTGTTCAATAGCCACGGGGACAGTACGGATCTCCGGATCTTCCCCGGACTGCTGATGATCTGCGTCCTTGAATTAAAAGACATCTATCATGCGAAACATGCTCAAAAAACTTGATGATCTGAACCGCCGTCGATTTGTCGAATATGCGGCCAAATCCGCGTTGGGAGTCAGTGTTCTGCCTCTCATGAATGGTGTGAGCAAAGCCGTCCAGGAAAAAGCAGCGGCAGCAGTCGGTGGCGGAAAAGCCAAGCGACTGATTTATCTGTTCATGAATGGCGGGATGACACATCTCGACACGTTTGACCTTAAACCTGGCCACGAAAATCAGGGCCAGACCAAGGGGATTGCTACCAACGTTGCGGGATCACAGATCAGTGAGTTCCTGCCGACTTTGGCTGGTCTGTTCGACAAAATGGCCGTGGTTCGTTCCATGTATACTCAAACCGGTGATCATGAAGCCGGTGAGTATCTGATGCGTACCAGTTACGAACAAATCGCAACAGAACGACATCCTTCTCTTGGACCGTGGATGCAGCAATTCAACGGACGCCAGAACAAGTCTCTTCCCGATACTGTGCTTATCAGCGCGGCTGCGCGGCATCCGGGAGCTGGGTTCTTCGATCCGACATTTAGTCCGCTGCCAATCGGTGATCCGAACCGAGGACTCGAGAATACAAAACCTCCAGAGTATCTGTCAGCAGCATCGTTTGATAAACGTCAGGTTTTGATCGATGGCTTCGATAAGAAGTTTCGCGACCGATATCCGCTGCAAAGAGTGAAACAGTATTCAGACTTCTATTCCGAGGCGACAAGTCTCCTCACCAGCGGTGAACTCAAGGCGTTTGATCTGAATGAAGAAAAACCGGAAGATCGCGATCGTTATGGTCGAGATGCATTCGGGCAAGGGTGTCTCCTCGCTCGTCGCCTTGTAGAAAACAACATTCCGTGTGTAGAAGTCGCCTGCGGTGGCTGGGATATGCACAACAGCATTTACAATGGCGGAACTCTGCCATCCCGAGCGGGTATCATGGATCGTGGCATGGGCAATCTGATCAAGGATCTGGCCGATCGTAAGCTCCTTGACGAGACATTGATCGTTCTTACAACGGAATTCGGTCGGTCGCCGGTCATCAACTACAACGCTGGGCGAGACCATCATCCTGCGGTATTTTCATCGGTTCTGGCAGGTGGCGGAATCAAGGGCGGTCAGTTTTACGGCACATCGGATGCTGCTGGCCACGGTGTGGATCAGGACGGAGTCACTCCGGCCGACTTTAATGCGACGATTGCCTCAGCACTCAATCTGCCGCTTGAAAAAATCGTCCACTCACCCACCGGTCGTCCGTTCAAAGTTGCACACGACGGCAAGGCGTTGTCGAAGTTGTTGTAGCCCCGACGATTGGCGAGCGTCAGAAGCAAACCGACCAAAGCCCATTTTCCTGAGCCTGAAGCGCTAGCTGATGTCCATTGATCTCATCGGCTTGCGCCTCAGGCTCAGTAGTGGGTGTTGTTCTTTCTTCCTGTCGCCCTACTCGTATCGCAACGCATCTATCGGGTCGAGCCGGCTGGCTCGCCAGGCAGGATATAGTCCAAAGACAAGGCCGACTGCGGCGGCAAAGACCATGGCAACGATCCCCGCCGGTACCGAAACGACCACTGGCCAGTCGGCACCGCTGCTGATCGAATTGATGAGCTT
>JANOZG010000863.1:0-15781 GCA_031429275.1 Planctomycetota bacterium | reverse complement strand
CAATACCGCCTCGATTTTGGTCAGGGAGGTCATCTGAATGCGACTCCGGACGTGCTGAAGATGGAAGCCGAAATTGCTCGCATGTCACCGCGTGACGCAGGCGCATTCACACGGTTTATGAGAGACAATCGGGAGAAGTTGCGTCGCTTTCGGCCGATCCTGGAATCGCCCTTCAGCAGCGTGTTTGATCTGCTGCGACCATCAACTCTCAAGGCTGTGCCATGGCTGCGTCCGTGGCACTCCGTCGGCAGTGAGCTGCAAAGTTACTTCACAGACCCACGGCTCGTGCTTGCCTTTTCTTTTCAGTCAAAGTACCTCGGGATGTCGCCGTTTCAGTGCCCGAGTCTGTTCACAATTCTTGCGTTTCTCGAGTACGAGTACGGCGTTTACCATCCCACGGGAGGCTGTAGTGCCGTCAGTGAACGAATGGCCGAAATTGTTCAGGAAATGGGTGTTGAACTGCACCTTAATGAGCCGGTCGAGCAGCTCGAGTTTGTCGATCGTCAGATTGTCGGAGTCACCACGAACAGGAGACACTATCCAACCAATTCTCTCGTGATCAATTCGGACTTTGCCAGAACGATGCAGCGGCTCGTGCCTGATCATCTTCGAAGAAAATGGTCTGATCGGAAGCTTGCAGCGACGAAGTTCTCATGCTCGACCTTCATGATGTACCTCGGTGTGGAGGGTCTTTACGATTTGCCGCATCACACGATTCACATCGCCAGCGACTACCAACGGAATCTGGATGAGATTGAAAATCAGCATGTGCTGTCTGTGGATCCGTCGTTCTATGTGCAAAACGCGTGTGTGACTGACTCGAGTCTTGCGCCGAAGGGTCACAGTACTCTCTATGTGCTAGTGCCGGTCACGCATCAGCACCCAAACGTGGACTGGTCGAAAGAGGCTCCGGCCTTTCGCGAGATCGTGCTTGGTCATGTTGAGAAACTGGGCCTCAATGATCTGAGGCACCGAATCCGATTTGAGAAAACTGTGACGCCAGATGACTGGGACTCCAGCTACGAGGTGCACAGCGGAGCGACGTTCAACATGGCTCACAACTTTCGTCAAATGCTTCACAAACGACCAAACAACCGTTTCGAAGATCTGGAAGGGGTTTATCTGGTTGGTGGAGGTACGCATCCCGGCAGCGGGCTGCCCGTGATCTACGAGTCGGCGCGAATTACCAGTCGGCTGATTGCTGAGGACCTAGGTCCTGGTTCTCCGCGAGCGACACGACGAGAAAGAACGCCTTGCTCTCGTTGATCAAACTTCTCGGAATGCGTCTGCTGGCGATTAGCGTTGGGATTCTAAAGGGCAAGACCTCCAACAGCGGCGAGCGAGGCGACAACCACGACTATCCCTCGTGAGACTGCATTTTTGGGCGTCAGTTGATAAACGCAGATGGCAAAAGCGAGAATGACTGCCGCAACGATCAACTCGATGGCCAGCACTCTGGTGGTGGCACCCTGCAGAAATCTGATCGCGAGGAAAACAGCGACGACGATCATCCCATGGACGTACCCTCGCCATTTGTCGAAGTCCCATTCGAAGAGCACGACGCAGGCTGCTAAATGCATCGTGTAGGGAAAAAACAGCTGACGGACGAACATCCAGCGAAAGATCGCCAGCCAAATCAGGCTGCATGCCATGATTAACAAACGTTCGCCTCGAAACTCTGTTCGACTTCGTAAGGCAATCGCTGTCAAGAAGACCTGAGCCCACGCAACGCCACCAAAAAAGAGCGCTGTCGCGAGAATACAGAGAACGAAAACAGATTGAGTTGCAGTCGAGAACCGTTGAGCGTGGATCATTCTAAAGGCCAACCAAAGTCTGGTCTTCCGCTGTGCATCGAGCTGTTGAGAGACAGGCCGGTGGAGAAATCAATGGAAGTCCAGCGAATTCCGGTCAGTTCGACCGTCACGATCATCGGCGAGATATCCATAAATGACAAGTAGTTTACGGTCTGAGGTGTTAGCTTTCGAGACCGAACGCGGTTGGTTCCCCGGCGGCGCCACATTGCCGGTCGTCAGTTTCGAGCGATTGCTCAGGCGATAACCCCGATCACGCGCGCGAATGCTCTGATGTTTCCTTTAACGACAATCAAACCGAGGGTATGACATGAGCCCGGGAAAAGCTCGCCTGTTGAACGGAATCTGCTGTGTTGGAACGTTGGTAACAATCGCCGCAACGATGCTTGCCGCTGATTTCCCAAACGCATTATTTCCAACAAAGGCCAGTGATGGACTCGCTGATGGTGTCGCGATTCTTGCGTTCTTCACCGCCGCTGCTGTCTTGCTGATGCCCTTCGATTTCATTGGAGGCATCGTGATTCCCGGGTCGTTAGAAAATCAAACTCCGAAGTTGAGCGCGTGGCTTCAACGCTGGGTGTGGTCCGTTGGAATTCAGATCATTTTTTACTCCATCACGTTTTTCTTTTACCTGCAGATTGGGCGAGGGGTCGGAGCTCCGTGGATGATCGTCATCTTCTCGATGATACAAATTGCTCTGCTCGCGGGTCAGGAGTTGATCTGGCGCATAATGGCGGCTCAGCCTGCGGGCGTGACAGGTCACGGTGCGACTCAGTTCGTGCCGCATTTTGATCAACGTTTCGCTGGAGGAATCACTGGCATGCCGGGATTCGAGACAATTCTCATCCCAGCCGCCTGGAGGACGCGTTTGAAACCGTCGAATTTGCACACGGTGATTGAGCGTCGACTTGCTGCTCGAGATTCCGGTGGGCGAGGTCGCGGTATTTTTTGGGCTATGCTCTGGAACATCATGAGCTTCACAGTGGCGATTCTACTCGCCGGCGGAGCCATAATCTCGGTCGCAGATCTCGTCACCACTTTTCTGTGGTTCCTGCTGCTTTCGTTCGTGGGCTTGCTGCTCCTGCCAGTGCTGAATCGGCAGAGCGTTTTCGCATTGGATCACTACGTGGCGGCTCACGTCAGCACCACTGAACTGCAGGAGGCCATTCGTGAGATTGACGAGCTTACAGAACAAGATCCGACGCGGACTGCATCGGCCGAATCCATCTTCCAGCCCATTCCCTGTCCCGAACGCAGGCTGTTGTCGCTTGCGAAGGAAGGTCGGCAACACGTCGTTGCATGGAATGTTGCGAGGACGACGCTTTACCTGAGCTGGGCATTCGGTGGGCCGCTCGCAAGGGCCGTTCACTGCAATGTCGGTCGTCCGGAATTGTGGGCCATGATGCCGTCGGATTGATGTTCCGAAGAATGCAATCCGTGTTGAGAAAGTTTCCGCGCGACGAGGTAACACTTCGGTCTAACATTTTCCTGAGGCGCATTTCCCTGATCCTGAGATCGCCGGCTAAGTGAGTACAAGTCGATGTTGCAGCAGTCCCTGTTTTTCTCGATCACCTTGTTACTGTTGCCTTTGAGCATCGCTGAGGGCCTTGCATCCGATCTTGCGGCTTCGACCGATCCCGCAGCCGAACGTGGATACAGGTTCCTGATTGACACTGCCCTGATTCCGGCGGACTTTCATGAATCAACTTTCGATGAGGTCTGGATGGCCTGGCCGCAGCGCCTGAAGTCGAAGGCGACCCTCGTTTCCCCTGCGGAACGGAGGGCCATGGCATTCGATCGCTATGGGCTCACTCTCCGACCGGGTGATGATTCCGGAAAACCGTTGCAGTACGTCGTGGCTGCCGACGGTGGATGGTCGATGAATTGTTTCGCATGTCACGGGGGCACAGTTTATGGAATGCCGATGGCAGGCGCGCCTAATAATCGCTTCGCCCTGCAGTCACTCACGGAAGAAACATTCCAGACGAAACTGCAACAAGGGAAACGGCCCAGTCGCATGGACCTGGGGGCGATCGCCATTCCGCTCGGCACAACTAATGGCACCACCAACGCAGTTGTTTTTGGCATGGGGTTGATGAATGCGCGGGACTCTCAGCTGAACCTGCTTGTCACTCCGCCCAGGTTCTTTGTGAATCATGACATGGACGCGCCGCCGTGGTGGTACTTCTTCAAACGACCGTCCATGTACATCGACGGGTTTGCAGAGAAGGGGCATCGTGGACTGATGCAATTCACACTGGTCCCCGAAAATGGCTCGGACTTCTACAGGAAACACGAAAACAATTTTCGTGACGTTCTGGCCTATATTACTTCGCTGAGGCCTCCAAGGTATACCGGCTCCATTGATGAGACACTCGCAAGTCGCGGAAAATCGCTGTTCGTTCAGAACTGTTCGCAGTGTCATGGAACATACGGCGACGACTGGACCTACCCAAATGTGCGCGTTCCGCTGGACGAAATCGGCACCGACCCCGTGCGGCTGACGGCCCTCACAGAGGAAGGCCGCAAGAAATATGCCGACAGCTGGTTTGCGCATGCGGGTGAAGCTAAGCCGCAGCAAACACTCACTGATCCCGATGGCTACGTTGCTCCTCCGCTCGACGGGATCTGGGCCAGCGCACCTTATCTGCACAACGGTAGTGTGCCAACGCTCTGGCACCTGCTGCATCCTGATGATCGACCAGCAGTCTGGCGGGCTGTTTCCAGCCAGATGGACGAAGAAAACGTGGGGCTCACAATTGAGCAAGTGTCGGAACTGCCCGACGGCAGTGACGACATAGTGATCCGCCGCAGCTATTTTGATACCGGGCAGTTCGGCAAGAGCGGCGGTGGTCACAGATTCCCGAATGCGCTGTCGGAACCAGAAAAGCAGGCAGTACTGGAATACCTGAAGACACTTTGACGACACGAATTTTCAATTTGACTCATGTCTGAAGAGTCTGAAACACGGTCCTCTCTTCAGCAAAGAGTCGGCAGTTTTAAGTCAGCATAAAAGGAAAGCTCATGGAGTCTATTCGCAGTATTGCTCAGTTGATCATCGCGCTGGGTATCTTGAACGTTTGGCTTTTGCGTTTCAATAAGGCGACGATTTATCGGGGCGGTGCGGCGAAAAACATGAAAGAGGAGTTTGCCACGTACGGACTGCCGGTGTGGTTTTTGTGGTTCATCGGCGGACTGAAAGTATTGCTCGCATTGTCCTTGCTCCTGAGTTTCTGGAAACCCGAACTCATGCGTCCCGCTGCGATTGGAATGGCGATACTCATGGCGGGTGCAGTAGGGATGCACATGAAAATTGGGGACGCACTCAAAAAGACGACGCCTGCATTAAGCGTCCTGATTCTGTCACTGCTCGTGGCGTTCATTTAGCCATGGCTTTGACGATGCACTGCCGCCAACGCTGTGAGTTGCGGCATTTGTCAGTGAATTAATCACGCGACGGTTTCAACATGCGAAAATTGGGACCAGCAACGACTGCGAAGCGACAGATAATGCCCGTTTCGCTAATTGGCCGATTGAGCTCTCTGGCCATCGAGATTCTGAATTCCGCCTGCTACGGAAGCACCGTATTTCACGCGAGTGAATTCGATCCATCCACCATCAATTCCATGTGGCCAATTGGCTGCCATGAATGTCGTTCCCGGCAGTGTGGCTTCGTTTGGAACATCAAGCAACCATGTTGCTGCTGTTGATCCTCTGGAAAATGCCGACAGCGGAACAGCAATTCGGTCATCTGCGCTCTTGTGATCTTTGAATTGCGACAAGGCAAGGAAAGCGATGGACCAATGCGTCTTTGGAGATACCAGGACTTCTTCAATCCGCCCAAACTTTTTGCGATCAGCATCGCGTATGAGTTTTCCATCCAACACATCGACAGACATGAGTGATGGCGATGCCTGAACGCCCTTCGGGGATTTCCAGTACAGATCAGCGTCGTAATGTTTGTAGATCGCTGTTAACTCTAACTCACCCAGCGACGTCAACGGCGTCTGCCGCACGGCGTTGGAACTGTCCTGCAGAGCTTTCATCCCGATCGAAAGCTTAAGCGGCTGGTCACGTTTCCATTCCCGAATCACCGATGGCACAACAGGCAAACGTTCAAGAACCACACCTGTGTTGTCAGTCTGATCTACTGCAGACGCGCTGCGTTTGATGATCAGGAAGGCAACTCGGCCGTTGTTAACATCAACGACAACATCATCGATGATCCCTGCGTTGGCCCCAGACTCATCGACAATGTCTCGATGCATGATCTCCTGAGCGGGGATCACTTCATCAAACTTCAATTCTGGTGACTCGGCCGATCGCTCCTGACCGACAGCGATTGAAGCAAACATCCCTAACAATAAAACTGATAACGTAGATTTGGTCATCACTATGAATCCTGTTACGAAACTGAAAACTCAACGTCCGTATCACTTGACGAATCGATCACTTTGAATTGCCCTGGATCATCGCATGGCCATTCCGCATCGGGAGGACCGTCAAAAGTACCGATCACGACCGAAATGTTGTCACGTCCACCGCGGCGATTCGCTTCGTCAACCAGCTGCTTTGTTTTGGATTCCACCGATCCCGATGATTCCAGGACCGTGATGATCTCCGCTGTGGAAATGTGCTTGGTCAAGCCATCTGAGCAGAGCAGAACGCTGTCACCCGGCAGCAGTTTCTCGCGACAGATCTGCGGCTCCGGCGGTGTCTTTGCCGCTGTGACGCTATTCCAAAGCATGTTCTGAAGACTTGCACTCTGCGAAGGAACCGTTGGCTTCTCACTGGCGTCTGCGAGATACTGAGCGACGGTGTGATCTTTCGTCAGTTGCCTGAGTTTCCCGTCGCGGAACAGATAGCAGCGTGTATCGCCGACATGCACGATGTAGAGATAAGGCCAGACGATATATGCTGTTGTGAGCGTGGTCCCCATCTCAGCCTTTGTTGGATCGTTTTCGCCTTCTTTCTGAAAAAGCCGATGGACCAATACTGGGCCCTCTTTGAGTGCCGCGCAGAAATCACCATCGTCGTTGGGGTTAATGTGCAGAAAACGAGGCATGAGGTTTGCCACGTAGCCGGCCATGAATGAGATCGCAGCCTGGCTGGCGTATTCACCGTGAAGATGCCCGCCCATTCCGTCCGCTATCATGAGCAATTCACCCGGATGTCTCGACACGATGGATTGATGGGTCAGGCTCGTCACACTGCTGTCGCAGACTTTGAGCAGACGCCGCAAATCGGCAATCAGGTAATGGTCCTGATTGGAGCGTCTCGCTTTCCCAATGTCTGTAACACCAAAAAAGCGGCCACTTGGTACCAGATTGAGTTCGTTCATTTGAAAACCCTCTTTGTCCATAAAACCACTGCATACCTGGGCCACAGGGAATGGCAACTTCTCTGATCTCAGCGGGCGCCGTCGGATTGGCGGGGCCTGGTCGGTACAAACGCAATCATTGTGCCACATGAGAATCGCGACAAATCCTGAGGTTTTTCGCGGTTGGGACAGGCAGATGAGAGCCAGTCGCTCTGCCTGGAAGAATATCGTTCAGTTGGAAAAGCGGTTTTGTGGTTTGGATTGCTCAAGCGCGATCGATCGATAGACTCCATTTAATGCGACTAGTTTGCACACAGCAGGTCATACCCGGATTCCTCTATGTCAGAGACTCCGTCGACTTAGCAAATGAGAAATCTGATGACCAACGTTGTGGTGATTGATGACGACCGAAGTGTGTGCGAGATGATCCGCAGGTCGTTGGAGAAAATTGACCTGATGGTGTCAACGGCTTCCAGAGCTGAGGATGGCCTGAATTCGATTCGCAATGAGTCACCGGATGTCGTGCTGCTGGACATCATGCTGCCGGGTACATCCGGGTTGGACGTCTTTCAGAAGATTCGAGACATCGATCGTAAGTTGCCCATCATTTTCATCACGGCCGGAAGTGATAGTTCCACGGCGATTAAAGCCATGCAACTGGGCGGATTTGACTATGTGACAAAGCCTCTTGATCTTCCGGCTCTGAATGAACTCGTTGAAAAGGCCATTGAAACACGTCGAATGATGAATACTCCCGTCGCGCTTCATATGAGCGACGGTGAGTTTCCTGATACCGAATCTTTCGTCGGTCGAAGTCCGGCGATGCTGGAAGTGTTCAAATCTATTGGGCGAGTCGCAGCGCAGAATGTACCTGTGCTGATCCGCGGAGAAAGCGGCACAGGAAAGGAACTTGTGGCCCGAGCGCTCTATCAGAACAGCGCGCGGTCAGGCGAGTGTTTCATGGCTGTCAATTGCGCCGCGTTGCCGGACGCATTGCTGGAGAGTGAACTCTTTGGTCACGAGAAAGGCTCATTCACCGGTGCGGATAAGCAACGCATAGGAAAGTTTGAAGCCTGTAATGGAGGCACGATTTTTCTCGACGAAATTGGTGACATGTCGCCGCTTGTGCAGGGCAAGGTGCTGCGTCTTTTACAACAACAGGAATTCGAACGTGTCGGCGGTAACAAGACGATCAAAACCGACGTTCGAATCATCACAGCAACGAATCTGGACCTTGACCAGATGGTTCTGGATGGCGAGTTTCGCGAAGATTTGTTCTATCGATTGAATGGAATTACCATCACTTTACCGCCCCTGCGGAAACGAGGCGATGATGTGTCGCTCCTGCTCGAATACTACCTGCGAGTCTGCGCGAGGGAGATGAATCGCCACGATTGTGAAGGTATTTCCCCGGAAGCCCTCGAAATGCTGAAGGCCTATACCTGGCCGGGAAATGTGCGTGAAATGCAGAGCATCGTGCGACAAGCGCTGCTGAACGCGACGGGCCCAGTCATCGTGCCATCGTTCCTCCCCCCGGAGCTCACCAGTGCAACGCGACCGCAATCGCTCGATCTGCCAGTCGTCGAAAACGCGACCGGCGTCCCGTCTGACCTTTCTCCGTTCGTGACTCGCCGTATCAACGCCGATTCAAGAGACCTTTACGCGGAAACACTGGAGCAGATGGAGCGATACCTGATCACGCGCGTGCTTCAGGCGACGGACGGAAATCAAACGAGGGCGGCTGAGATTCTGGGTATTACTCGCGGAAAAATCCGGGACCGAGTGAACCTGTTTCAGATTTCACTCGGTACCAAGGTTTCCGTTGAAGAATGATCAATCGGCGTCCCCGGGTGTTCTGGCCAAACCGACTGTCATTGCAGTTGAGGTACCGGCGTCACATCGCTGGCTGAATCACCATCAGCTGGAGTCGTCGACTCAGGAGTAGTTCCTTTTAGCTGTTCGATACCTTCCTGCACAATCTCCTTGCCCTTTTCGAGGGCTGTTGACGTGTCCTCTTTCGCTTTTTCTGTGTCAAGGGTCACTGACGCGTTGCCCTCTGTCGTGGAATACGACATCCACCCAAGGCCGAAAGCGAGTGCCAGAATTGCCGCAATTATCAAGATCGCTTTCATAATTCTTAACTCCCGACAGGAAGTGTGTTGTTGTCCGCAGCCGGAGCTTGTGCATCACGACTTTGGAGTAATTCAGACAGCGTGATTTTCAGTTCATCAATTTGCGATGCCTGCTCTGACAGCAATTGCCGAATCCCTCGCCCCTTGATTGCACTGATGACTTTTTCGTAGCACAAATAGACATAAAGTTCGATGTCCAACAACTCGCGAATGATTGCTGTGTCAGATGTCGCCGGTGTTGTCCTGATACGGTCCAGTAATGCATGATCTACCGTCTCAATGTAAACCCGAGAAGTTGATTCGCTGCCGTCATCCCACAGGATGTTTTGAAGTGTGACCGCCTGAATCTGACGCTCAAGGAAAGTATGTTGAGCCAAAGCAATCAAGCGAACATCCTTCGCACGTGTTTCTGCTGCCCGATACGCATCTCTGCTATCAAAATTCAGCAGGACCAGCCGTTGCAGATGCAACACGGTATCTGGGTCCAACGCCCTCGGCGAAGAATATTCTGATAAATTTGAAGCCATGATCATGATGCCATGAATCCTCTTAAAGTCGCCCAACCGTCAGTCGCTGGCCGATCCATTGCCAGATTCGCCTGAAGCAAACGCCCGCCACAGACTTAGGAGCAGTCCCGAAACAACTTCCAGATGTCTCCGTGCCTTGAAATCCCAACCCGAAACGTCAGTGAGGGATTTTGCACTACAACTTGATCCCTCGCTGACGCTTCGGGTTGGGATTGACGGAACTTATTTCGGGACTGTTCCTTAGCGGCGTCTGGCAACTCAATACCCGCGTCTAGCATCAAGGATGCACAAAGCGTGCCATAAACCCAAGCTCAATGGCGGTGAGTTTTTCGTTGAACACCCCGTGGTCTGCGGCTCTTTCAGCGAAATTGGACTGGTTTCATCTGTTGCAACTGGTTGCTGCGCGACCGGATTGTCCGGTCAGCTATCAGAAAGTCGTGACTCTTCGTCTGTGGCTCGAATTGTCAGTCCAGTTTCGGTGATGCGGACAGCCCTTAATCCCATTGGTATGAAATGTGCCAAACCTGGCCTGATGGATGAATTCTGTAATTCAGTCGGGGAGGTCTCAAATGAAACCTTCTGAGCTTGTCGGCCGTATCACGCCAACGGTTAAGAAATGGCCACGTCGGAAAACATAGATGGCAATGCGCTTGGCTTTCTGGATGTTTGTCCAGACGGGGTGATCGTGTGCAACTCCACAGGTTGCATCACAGAATGGAACTCCGCAGCGACACA
This sequence comes from Planctomycetota bacterium, assembly GCA_031429275.1. Lineage (GTDB taxonomy): Bacteria > Planctomycetota > Planctomycetia > Planctomycetales > Planctomycetaceae > SXXK01. The sequence goes on along the minus strand of JANOZG010000863.1, from coordinate 5,256 downwards.
GATGCTCGGATGGACACACGAACAAATGATTGGGCGGTCGCCCGAGGAATTCCTGATTGCGCGGGAAGACCTGCGGGATTTTCGCCGATGGTTTCGCTTGGTGATCGCTCAAGGAAGTTTAAGCCGATGTGATTCCCCAGAGCCATTGGTGTTGTTTGCAAACAATGGCAATTCTGTACCGATCGAAGCCTTTGGCAGCACTCTGTCCATCAAGGGCGAAAGTCACGTCGTGGCCTTCATTCGTCGGTTGAATTCGACATCAACACCACTCGCTGTTTCTGTGAGGGACGACAGTCGACAAGGGCTCGGGCAATCCCTTCAGATTTCGCCCGTTCTTCGCGAAGGCAAAGGTAGAGCAGACAAAGCCAAGAACGAGTTTCTGGCGACCGTCACGCATGAGCTTCGCACGCCAATGAATGCGATCTTAGGTATGACCGAATTGGCGCTGCACGAAGAGCTGCCTGACATTGTGCGCGACTACCTGCTGACAGCGAAGGACTCGGCCGACACGATGTTGTCGCTGATCAATGACATTCTCGACTACTCACGAGTCGACATCGGTCATGACCAACTCGAGGTTGTCGCCTTCGATATTCGCCGACTACTTGAAGTGACACTGCGCGGTCTGTCGGTGCGAGCTCACGAACGTGGATTGGAGCTGGCTGCGTCGGTCGATCCGGATGTTCCGCTTCGAATTTATGGAGATCCTGCCCGTCTGCGGCAGCTATTAAGCAATCTCGTGAGCAACTCCATCAAGTTTACGCAAAGTGGTGAGATCGTCGTAGGAATTCGATTAGTGGAACCGGACATTGACGCGGATGACTCGGCAGAATGGAAAGCCGGTGCCACAGCGTTGTTGCACTTCACAGTCAGGGACACCGGCATTGGAATTGATCCGGCAAATCACGATCAGATTTTTGCGCCGTTTGTACAGGTCGATTCTTCTATGACCCGCTCGTATCCCGGGACCGGGTTAGGACTGTCGATTTGTACTCAAATCGCAAGACTTATGGATGGCCGCATTTGGCTCGAAAGTGCGCTCGGCGAGGGCAGCGTTTTCCATTTCACAGCGAGTTTCAGAGTTGCTCCGGCGTCCGACGATCCGCCACCGCTTTCGGGACCTCAACTGGACAAGTTGGCAGGAACACGAGTGCTGATCATCGATGACAACGAGTCAAATCGCCGCATTCTGAAGGAAATGGTTGAGGCCTGGAGCATGAAGGCCCACATTGCCGAGAGTGTGGAAGCAGCGAGGCAGCAACTACAGGCGGCTGCATCTTCAGGTGAGGGGTTTCAATTACTGATCATTGATGCCTTGATGCCCGCCACGGACGGAATAGATTTCCTTCAGGAGCTGAACGCTGGCAACGAAGAAACCGGTGCATCAATTCTAATGCTGTCTCGCGCTGATCGGCGATTCTTTCGCAAACGAATCGCAGGCTTGAATGTGGATGCGTTTCTGGAAAAACCCATATCACAGTCAGGGCTGCTGACTTCGATTGCGGAAGCTTTCCATGCGGTCGCGACCTCTCGAACGCGTGCTCCGTCGATCGTACGAACAACGCATAGTCTGCAGGTCCTGGTCGCTGAGGACATTCCGGCGAACCAAAAAGTTGTGAGTGCGATTCTGTCCCGACGTGGTCATGATTCAACGGTCGCGCAAAATGGTCGTGAAGCGATTGATCTCCTTGAACGTCGTCACTTTGACGTGATCCTGATGGATGTTCAGATGCCGATTCTGGATGGAATCCAGGCGACAAAAGCCATCCGGGATCTTGAAAAGGTCAGCGGAAAGCGAATTCCTGTCGTCGCCATGACCGCGCATTCGATGCCGGAAGACCGTGATGCTTGTCTCGCAGCAGGAATGGACGCATACTTGTCAAAACCGCTTGATGCTGAACTGCTGCTGAAAACGATTGAACAGCTTAAGCAATTACAATCCCGCGAAGATGATTTTCTGGCGTCCTCTATCACGAAGTCTGGAGTTTGGCGACTCCGGACAGACAAGACGAGTTCGAAGCTGTCTCACTCGAAAGGTGAAAAAAACGTGTCAGAGGTCCAGGAGTTCAGCGATCGATGGAATCCGGCCGTGACGCTGCGCCGAATGGGTGCTGATGTCGACTTGCTCTCCAGCATGGTGGACTATTTCCTTGAGGACTACCCGTCGTTGCTACAGGACTTGAAAGAGCGAATCGATGTTGGCGATGCGGGGGAAGCGTGTCGGGCGGCTCACAGCCTCAAGGGGCTCTGCTCAAACTTTGAAGCCGAGGCTGCGACGCGGGCCGGGGCCTTAGTCGAAGCAGCGTGCGCTGCGGAAACACTTGATGAAGCGTCGGTCCTGGTTGGGCCGCTGGCTGAGCAACTTCGCCAGCTTTCGCTGGCGCTGTCGGCCTGGAAAGAATCGAACTCGCAGGGCGTTGTTTAAGAGCGTCCCGGATGATCATAATTGTCTTCTCTTCATAATTGGCTCTGGGGACTGCTTTGACAGCGACGCCTGTAGAAATTGATGTATCTGCTCGCCGGAATCACCAGACTCTGGATGCTCTCCTGCTCGCAGCCGTGATTTGCGTTCTTGTGATCTGTGGAACAGTGACGTTTCAAAGCATCCAGCGAATTCGCAGAAACGCCGACCTCGTCGCTCAAACCCACGAAAACATTCGCGTGATCGACAGGCTGGAATCGGCTCTTAAGGATGCAGAAATCCGGCAACGCGGTTACCTGTTCACAGGCGATAAGGAATATCTCGAGTCATATGACAACGCTGCGGACAGCATCAATCACTCGGTGCAGGAATTGCGGAAGCAGAACGCTGACGACATGAAGCGGCAAGCCGAGATTGAGACACTCAGGTCGCTTATCACTCAGACGATGGATGCGATGCGACGTTCGATGACTCAAGGCGGCGAATCCATTCCCCTTGCTGCAGAGAATGTAAAGAATGACGAGACCACCAAACAGTTTATGAAGGAAATCGGCGAGCAGTTCATCGCCATTCGATCGTCGCAGGATCGTTTGCTGGGAGAGCGTGCCGCCGCTTCGGATCAGGCTTATGTTGCGGCACTGCTCACCGCTCTGATCACCACAATCGTCGGGTTGAGTCTTGTGGCTACAGTTTTCTGGATTGTGCGGGACAGTCGGAAGAAGACGGAGAATGCTTCGGCAATTTTGTTTGCCGAACGCGAACGCCTGCAGGTCACGCTTGCGAGTATCGGCGATGGTGTGATTGTCTGTGATCAAGACTGCAAAGTGACATATCTCAATCCCGTATCAGAAAGACTGACAGGTTGGTCCTCCATCGACGCTCAGGGACAGGCCATCGCGACGGTGTTTCGCATCGTCACTGAAGCTGGCATGTCAACGGTTGAGAATCCGGCAGCACGTGCCGTTCGTGAAGGATCCATCGTTGGGCTTGCCAACCATACGTTGTTGATTTCCAGGTCCGGAACGGAAGTCCCGATCGATGACAGTGCGTCACCCATTCGGGATGCACGTCGCAACATCACTGGTGCCGTGCTGGTATTTCGAGATGTGACGGAGAGACGTAATGAAGAACGACGACTTCACGAGGCGGCTGAGTTCACTCGCAGCATTGTTGATACTCTCGGCGAATTAGTGGTTGTGCTGGATGGCGACATGCATGTATTGCACGTCAATCGTGCGTTTTCAACGACCTTTCAAATTGCTGACGACCGAATTCTGGGGCGCTCCATCTTTCAGATCGACGAAGGACAGTGGGATCTGCCAGCCGTCCATGAGCTGCTCGAAGGTTCGCTGAACAAGCCGGACAATTCGGCCAACATTGAAATCAAACAGCAGCTCAGCCACGTCGGCCACAAGTTCCTGCGTCTTACGGCCAGAAAATTCACAGCAGGAAGCCACCGCCATGAGGCTGTGTTGCTGGTGATCTCGGACTTGACTGAAGAACGTGTCCTGGAGGAAAAAAACCGTCGTCAGGACCAGCACATGCGATGGTTTCTGGAACAGATCAAAGACTACGCGATCTTTACGATGGATGTGAACTGCAGGGCGACAAGCTGGAACCAGGGAGTCAAGCAGGTTCTCGGTTTCGAAGAAGACGAATTCGTGGGCCATGACATTCCGAAACTGATCTTCACTCCCGAGGCTCAGGCCGCAGGAATTCCAGAGACGGAGTTTTCTCTGGCTGCTCTGGATCAACGCGCAAGCGACGATCGCTGGATGATGCGAAAGGGTGGCAAAGAATTCTGGGCGTCCGGGATTACGTCATCGATTCGTGACGATGAGGGCCATTTGATTGGTTACAGCAAGGTCATGCGCGACCTGACGTCGACGAAAAAAGCCCAGGAAGATCTGTCGGAGTTTGCAACTCAGCTTTCAGAAATGGACCGCCGCAAGAACGAATTCCTCGCCACACTCGCGCACGAGCTTCGCAATCCACTCGCTCCCATTAAGAACGCCGTGCAGCTCATGGGAATGCTGAAACTGGATCCGGAGATCGACCAACTGCGGCAGATGATGTCTCGACAAGTCGACCAGCTTGTGCGACTGATTGATGATTTGATGGATGTGTCACGGATCAGCCGGGGCAAGATCTCACTTCGCAGTGAAATTGTAGAATTGCCGGTTGTCATTGCCGCAGCCGTAGAAGCGTCAGCGACGTTCATTGCAGAGAATGGTCAACAGTTGATCGTCAATGTCCCTGATGGCGATGCGATTCGAGTGAATGGAGACCCATCGCGTCTGACTCAGGTGATTTCGAATCTGCTCAACAATTCAGCAAAATACAGCGACGCTGGTGCGAGAATCGAGCTCACGGCAAGTCTCGAAGGAAAGGTTGCAGTGATCCGCGTGTGTGACAACGGAATCGGAATTGCTCCCGACATGTTGCCCGGCATTTTTGAAATGTTCTCACAGGCCGAGGACACGCTGGAACGAGGCAGTGCTGGATTGGGTATCGGGCTGACTCTGGTGAAAACACTTGTCGAATTGCACGACGGCTCGGTTGTCGCCAGGAGTGACGGAATTGGAAAAGGAAGTACTTTTACTGTCCGTCTCCCCGCGATCGGAGATCCAGTCGCGGAGAGCAGTTTACGAGGCAACACGCCCGATGCCGCCGCGGTAAGATCATTCAAGGTGCTCGTCGTTGAAGATATGCGTGCATTACGATTGATCACCGCTCGTTTACTGGAAAAACTTGGGCATGAGGTGCAATGTGTCGAGAACGGACAGTTGGCACTCTTGAAGCTGGATACCTTCACTCCCGACGTCGTGTTTTCG